>JABBNX010000048.1:0-10594 GCA_019352135.1 Pseudomonadota bacterium | reverse complement strand
GCGGCCAGTATCCTGATTCCCGGAGGCAGCTCTGGCGGCAGATCCGCCTCCAGCGCGATAATCCCCTTGATTGTGCCCCCTGCCAAAACCTCGGGGAGAGTAACAGCGCCCTGTTCACGCGCCAGCATGGCGGTGCCGAAAGCATTGGGCCCGCTTAAAATGAAGGCCAGTTTTACGTCATGCAGAGCCGTAGCCCGGATGCTGTTTATCGCCTGCCGGTTCATCCCGCAGATCACAACCGGGGTGCGGGCACCCGCAAACGGGACGTCAGTCAGTGAGGTGACGGCAGCGGAGTCATAGAGCTGCCGGCTCGTTTCCTTCAGGCACTCATTATTCACCACAAACACCTTGGCGCCATTACGGTATGCCTGGCGTACCGCCAGTGCCATCATAGGTGCTTCAATCAACAGGTCACACTCAAGTATGGCAACTACGTCGGCCTGGCGAACATCTTCCTGGGAAGCCGTGTTGGCGTTGTTCAACAGGGGGAGCGCTTCAACCGTCGCGGCAAAATGTGGTGAATCACCTGAATAACAGAGCGTTTCCGCACCGGTCAGCTCCCGCAGGCTCGCCGCCATAATGGCAGATTCCTGCGACATGCGGGGTGAGCCGATTATGGCCAGCGCAGCAGCCCCGTTCAGCTCGAGAAAATTAGTCAAACGCTCCTGCAGCGTATCCAAAGCGGCATCCATACTGACCGCTTCACCGTCCACCCGCGCCTGCCGGGGGCGATCAGGGGCATTGACGGCAGTATTCGAGAAACGGCCCCGGTCGCAGATGAACCACCCGTTGACGGCATCGTTGCGGCGCGCTGTCACCTTGAGCAGTTCGCGGTAACGCGCCATCGGAACAGTATTGCATCCGAGCGAACACCCCGGACAGATCGAGGGGGCCATGTCATAATCCCAGTATCGGGCACGAAAGCGTGCCGTTTTATCGGTAAAGACTCCGGTCGGGCAGATGTCGACCAGATTGCCGGAGAAGGGAGATTCGAGGCGACCGTCCTGCTGCCGCCCGAAATAGACTGCGCCGGAGCTCCCCATGACGCCGAAGTCCGTACCGCCGGCGTACTCCTGATAAAAACGGACGCAGCGGTAACACTGAATACAGCGGTTCATCTCATGCTCGATATAGTCACCGAGATATTGGTTGTTGTAGGTGCGTTTCAAGCCGTCATAACGCCGGATGCCGTGGCCGCCGGCAATGGTGAAGTCTTGCAGCTGGCACTCACCTCCCTCGTCACAGACCGGACAGTCATGAGGGTGGTTGATCATCAGCCATTCAATGACTGCGCGGCGCATGGCAACCGCTTCCTGGTCGGTCGTCGAAACCACCATGCCATCCTGGGCGGGCAGCATGCAGGACATCTGGATACCCTTGACCGGCCCGTCCAGCATCTTGACGGCACAGGCCCGGCAGGCACCTGCTTTACCGAGAGCGGGATGCCAGCAGAAATGCGGAATGGTTATGCCGATGCTGCGGGCCGCCTCCAGTACATTTGTTCCTTCGGGTACCTCAACCGGTATGGTGTCGATGGTCAGCTTCGGCATATCGTTACCCGGTCCTGTCAGCAACGGCGCGGTCACCAGTTAAAGGACAGCGCCGTTCTGCAATATGTTCCAAGAGTTCATCCTCGAAATGGTTCAGAAGGCCTTCCACCGGTCCCATGGCGCCCGGTGCCAGCGCGCAGAAAGCATAATTCAGCATCTGGACATGCTCCCGCAGAATGTCGATGTCCTGTGCCTCACCGCGTCCGGATTCGATTCGCTCCAGGGTGTGACGCACGAATGGAAGCCCTTCGCGGCAGGGAGTGCACCACCCGCAGGATTCACGGGCAAAAAAACGGATCAGATTAAGCGTAACCGCCACCATGCAAGTGGTCTGGTCGAAGACGATAATTCCGCCGGTGCCGAGACGTGAACCGGCTTTAGCCACCGGGTCGAAATCCATTGGCACATCCCGGTGCGCGTTTGTAAAGAACGGCGTGGAAGCGCCGCCCGGTATACACGCTTTGAAACGGCTGCCGGGGCGCATCCCGCCACAGGGGCCATCAATAATTTCGCCAAGGGTCATGCCGAGCGGCAGTTCGAAACAGTCGGTGTTGACGACATGCCCGCTGATGCAGAACAGTTTTGTGCCGGCCGCTTCGGGAATTGCCGCCGTATTTTTCCACCAGAGCGGTCCATTGGTGATAATTGCAGGAATGTTGGCCAGCGTTTCAACATTATTGACAACAGTCGGTTGTCCCCATAATCCTTTGATGGCAGGGAAGGGGGGCTTGGCGCGCGGATTGGCGCGTATTCCTTCCAGCGCATTGATCAGCGCCGTTTCTTCTCCGCAGATGTAGCGCCCTGCCGACTGGTGAACATCAAGTTCCAGGCTGAAAGTACTCCCCAAGATATTACTTCCTAAAAAACCGGAGCGGTGGGCTGCGGCAATTGCGTGGCGGAGGTTTTCAGCGGCCTGTTCATAGCCATGGCGCACAAATATGAATGCGTGCTGTACTCCAAGGGCATAGCAGGCCAGCGCCATTCCCTCAATCAGCAGGTGCGGATTACGCTCCAGCAGCATCCGGTCTTTATAGGTGCCGGGCTCCATTTCATCGCTGTTGCAGATCAGATAGCGCGGACCGGCCAGATTTCGCGGCACGAACGACCACTTCCGCCCGGTCGGAAAGCCGGCGCCACCGCGACCACGCAGGCCGGAGTCGATCACCTGCTGCTGCACGTCGGCGGGAGCCATCTCGCTGAGCGCTTTTGCAAGGGCTTCAAAGCCGCCGGTTGATCGATACTCGTCAAAGGGGAGGCAGCGTCCGTGTCGGGTGTGTTTAAACAGGATCTGTTCCATGAATTCCTATTGATTCCGCCGCCGAACGAATGTGTTCAGGCGGTTACCGCCGGTGACGGAGGCTACTTCTTAAAAGTCTTCATGATATACTCTGCAAGCCGTTTAGCATCAGCATCAGAAATGGTCTTGGTATCGAAGGAAGGCATTCCGCCGCCGCCACTTCGAATCTGTTTAATGATTTTCCCGGGATCTTTTAAGCCCTTAAGGGTTCTGTCAGGTCTCATGACATTGCCGCCATGCGGGTGGCAAACGGAACAATTTGCCTTGAAGATTTCCCCGCCGGTGCTTGTCGCAGCGAAGGCAGAAGCTGACAGCACGACGCTGCTTACCACTACGATTGCCATAAGCGTATTTTTTTTCATTATCATCTCCTTTTTCATAGCAAGCTGCCCTCTTCGAGAGGTGCGTTACGACCGTGTGTCAGAATGCTCAGGACGTGGCAGAGATTCCAAGGGAATTATTCCGCAAGGCTGCCACAATTTCCGCGCCCATTTCCAGAGTGACGCGGCCATACTGCTTTTCTCCGACCATCATACAGGGTGCCTCGCCGCAGTTGCCGAGGCAGGAGCAGGGGAGCAAGGTTACAGCGCCGTCTGGTGTGGTCGAACCGCACTCTATATTCAGCAGGTTCGCCAGGGATTCAAGCAGCGTTTCTCCTCCAGATGCCCAGCAGGATATCGAATCACAAACATGCACGACATGACGACCGACCGGCCGGCGATAAATCATTTCATAGAACGTGGCCAATTCTTCAACCTGCAGCGGTGACATTTTCAACAACTGGGACGCTTCATCCAGCGCTTCGTCTGTCAGCCATCCATAATGGCGCTGCAGCGCTTTCATCACATCGACGGCCGCTTCGCGATTGGTAACAGCAGCGGCGACACGTTGCTCAAGGTCTGTTTTAAGGTGTGCGGGGATCATGGAAAGTATTATAGATGCTTTGGCGCGTGTGGCAAGGGGAAAGAGCTACGGGAGAAATTTCTCGAATACCTGGTTCGAGAGCAATATCCCGCGGCTTGTAAGGGCAAGAACTCTCCCGTTTTGCATGAGAAACCCAAAGCGGACAAGATCTGCCGCTATCGGGCCGTAGACCGATTCGAACGACCGGCCGAACTCACGTTCAAAGGCGCGCAGATCCACCCCTTCTGCCAGGCGCAACCCCAAAAACAGATATTCCGCCCTGGCGTCGCCGCGCGACAGCCGCTGTTCGCCAATCCGTATCAGCTGCCCAGACGTCACACTCCGGCGATATTCTTCCAAGTTGTCAGGATTACTGAACCGGACTCCATACCCATCCCGCAGAAATGAATGTGCCGCAACACCCAGACCGAGATACCCATCTCGCTTCCAGTAGCCGCTGTTATGCTGTGAACGGTATCCGGCGCGGGCGTAGTTAGCGATCTCGTAATGTTCAAACCCGGCAGCAGTCAACAGCTCATCCGCCAGTTCAAACATGTCTGCCGAAAGGTCATCATCGGGCAACTCTTGGCTGTTTGCCGGGTAACTGCGCGCAAAAGGGGTGCCTTCTTCTATCGTCAGACCGTAGATGGAAATGTGCTCCGGGCCGAGTTGGACGGCATGACGCAGTTCGGCTCGCCACTGTTCGAGGCTCTGTCCGGGAAGGGAATGGATCAAATCCATGCTGATGTTCGTAAAGCCGGCTTCACGTGCATCCTGAAAAGCCTGGCGGGACTGTTCGGTAGTATGAATGCGCCCGAGACGCTCCAGAAATGCATCATCAAAAGATTGAATTCCCAATGAAACCCGGTTAATGCCTGCCTCACGGAACGCTTTCAGGGAGGTGTGGGTAATGGTGCCCGGGTTCACTTCCAGGGTTATCTCCGCATCTGCAGAGATGCCGAGATAAACGGCAAATTTTTCAAGCAGCCGGGCAATCTGCAGCGGTTGCAGCAACGACGGGGTGCCGCCGCCGAAATAAATTGAGTCAAGCGGCCGGGCTGCGGGAGCGTGGAGCAGCATCTCCCGCAGCAGGAGTGCAGGGTACTCTGCAAGTTCGTCCTTTTCAGGGTTGCGGGAAATAAAAGCGCAGTAATGGCACTTTTTAACGCAAAACGGGATGTGAACATAGAGTCTATTGAACATGTCTGTTCCTGCATTGAGGGTCGAACAGATATTTACGATAAAAGAAAAACGACTGCAGCTCGTATCGTGAGGCCTACGTTATGGCACGAAGGTCCGTTCCGGACGGTTGAAAGCACGGCAACATCCTGTTACAGTGCCGTATGGCCGATCCGATACAAACACATTACCAGATGTACCCTTACCCACACTATCCGCTGATCGCCTCGGTGCGCCGTTGTGATACCTACGCTCTCAATTTGTGCGCCCTCTGGGCCCGCTTCAACCGGACTCTGCCTCCGCCCGAAGCGAAAAAAATACTTATTGCCGGGTGCGGCACCTTTGCCCCCTACCCGTGGGCGGTTGCCAATCCTGACGTGCCGATTACCGCGTTGGATCTGTCGGAGCGCAGCCTACGAAGAGCTCGCTGGCACTGTTTTCTGCATGGGCGGTTCAATGTCGACTATCGCTGTGGCGATCTGACGGACCACACTGCGATTGATGGTGCATTTGGCCTGATTGACTCTTTTGGAGTTCTCCATCACCTGGCGGATCCGCTGTCCGGTCTGAAGAGTCTGGAGCGCCGCCTCGTGACGGGGGGAATCATGAGAGCCATGTTCTACAGCCGCTATGCCCGTCGGGAAGAGGAGTCCATTCGCCGTGCCTTCAGGCTCCTCGGAATAGATTCGCCCCGTGCTGCCCGAAGCCTGTTCAAAAAAGCCCGGGCCGGGTCGCGTCTTGCCAGGTATCTCGCTGTTGCCGACGAAGTAGCATCAGATGTCGGTATTGCCGATGCGCTTTTACACCCCCGAGCGCGTACGTATCGAATCAATGAACTACTGGAAATGATCGAAAAAGCCGGATTACGGCCGCTCCTGTTTACGCATTACGGAGCTCGTGAGGATGTTTCTGAAGAAATTGACCGTCTGCAGAACCTTGAAAAGACCCACATGTCTCCCGGAAATTATATTCTGTATCTGGCAAGAAAAAATGAAGCCAACGAAAAAAAAACGAGCGGCAGCATGCTCATGCTTAACCCGTGCCTGATCCCGGCGGTCACCGCCTTGAAGTTCGGCACATCCAGAATTCCCGCACGCGTCGGATATGACAATCCACCGCTCGGGTGCCGCGAAAGAAGCTTTCTGAGAGCGTTTGTTTCTCCGGTGTCATGCAGCGCTCTAGCTGAAGAGAGGGCAGAAATGGTTGCCGTGTATAAAAGAGCACTTTTCCTGGTGGAATATTCACCGTAGGAGCCTGATTCTAATTGCTTCCCAGTCCCGCCAGATTGAAATTCACCGTATATGATTGATTCCCGAGGCGCTGATGAAACGCAAGGTTTACACTCCAGCATTTATGCCGGTATTCGGCCGCATACAGCGATTCGAGAAAATTACCGCGATCAAACGAGTACCGGGCGGTATAAGAAAGGTTAAGAGGTTTGATCATCTTGGTTGAAAAATGCCCTTCGAAGTATTCGAGCTCGTTACGGGCCATCTGGTAACCTGCCCCGATCGAATTGCCCTGTTGGTCGTCTGCTTCAATCCCGGCCACAGCTGTTGACAGACGGTTTTCGTAGAGATTATAGCGGGTGTCAAATGTGACCCGCATCTGCTTGGACAGCATTGTTTCCGATTCCAGTATCAGATCACTCCATGGGCGCTGGCTTTCTACAAGCGTCAACAGGTCGCGCCGTCCCCCCTCGATTGCATAATCCGCGCTGAGCCTGATTCGTGAAATATCCCGATATTCAGTGGTATCACCAGAGACAAATTTGCCGTTTATTACGCTGGTCGCCGATAGTGTGATCATGTTTTGCCGGATAATGCGGTCTGTATAGTCATAGAAGGGAAGCCGCTGCTGGACATGGCCGGTTACAAAATCATAGCTTATTTCCGGAATAAACTCGTGCCTGACTTTTTTGAGCAGCTGGAAATTGGTGTCGTAGATTCGCGTCAGTGACGTTGACAGGCGGGCACCTGCCTCCGGCAGCAGGTCGCCGTCGCTTGACTGGCTGCCGCTGCTGCTGTCTTGCTTGTCGGTGGCATAGCCTCTGATATGCGCGCCGGTAAACAGTGTCATCCGGAGATAGCTGTTGTAGGATTGCAGCAGGGTGAACCGGGGAAAGAGACTGAGGCGCTGGCCGCTGGTGCCGGATTCGCGATAGAGATTGTCTGCGGAGCCGTCAAGGTCAAAATAGAGCGGCATTGCGAAGACCGATTGTCGAACCCCTGCCACAGCAAATGACGGCAGCGTCTGCAGCGTTGCCTGGTCGTTGGGAGCGTACAGGTCCTGGCTATAGCGCAGGTAGGAAGAAACAGCGTAATGCTGCCACGTTTTCAGTGCATTGACCGTGGTGTCATTTGACTGCCGGTTGTATTCCCCGCTCTTTTCGCCAAAATAATTCGTGGTAGTATCTGACTGGCGACCGGAATTTCCACTCTTATCGCCAAAATCACCCAAAAAAGTGCGGTCACTGATGGCATTGACATCCACACGCAGATTCGCACTGCTGGAAAAAACTTCTTTATGTTTCATGGCCAGTTGCCAACGCCAGCGGTCCTCCAGCTGGTCGTATATCGTGTAGGGGCTGATGTGCCCTTCACTATCGCGAGAACGGATATAACGATAGTCCAGTCCGACCCCTACACCGCGGCGCGACATCATATCAAGGTCAAGTTGGAGATCCTGGCTGGGTGAAATCACCAGGTAGGCTGGAATATCAAGCTGGGCTCCTCTTTTGTTCGAGTATCCAAAATGAGGGAACAGGAGCCCTGATCGTTTTTCCAGCACAACCGGAAAAGCCATCCAGGGAAGATAGAGAACCGGGATGTTCTTTACGTAAAAGATGACATTGCGCCCCGTGGCATATCCGAGAAGGTTGACGTTCAGCCTGTCGGCGCTGATTTTCCAGCTCGGGTCAGGCATGTCGCAGGAGGTCAGCTCTGTGGACAGCGCGGTAAACACGTTCTCGTCAATTCGAATAAGCTTGTCGGATGCTATCGTCATGCCGGATTCGGGGACTTTCAGCAGTGTCGAATCCATTTCGGCCCGACCGGAATCCATATATAGGACCAGCGTTTTACCCTTCAGGACGGTAGTACCCTTTGTCATGACAACCGATCCGGTTGCATGCAGAATATGAGTGGTTGCTGCATATCTGACCTGGTCGGCGGCCAGATTCATGCCATTCCACAGAACGACCACATTTCCTTCAGCGGTATAAATCCCGTCTGCTCCATTCTGGCTCATGCGATCGGCGCTGATATGTACGTTTTCATCGGGTATGGCCGCCCCGGCAGCACCGGCGGATGGGACCCGACAGCAAAGGAGGATGAATAAGAACACGTATAGATAATGGATTGTCTTCATCTGAAAAATCAGCCTCTGATGCCACTGTAATTTACATTTTCAAGCCACGCCTTGACTTCACCAACCACAAAAAGTGAACCGCATACCAAAATAAGATCTCCGCTGGCTGCTTCACTGCGTGCTTTGCAGATACCTTCGACGACAGAACCGCACGGCTGGGATGCAATCCCCTGCTTATGGAAAAAAGCGGAAAGGTCTTTATCTCTCAAGGCCCGATCAACTCCTGGAGTTACCGTGTAAATAGCATCAACACGTGGTGTCAACGGCGCATATATCCGGTCGATATCCTTGTCATCACAGACTCCTGTCACCATCAGCAACCGCGAATAGGAATAGTCCTGCAGCGCTTCCGCCAGAGCCATTGCACCGGCAGGATTGTGAGCCCCGTCAAGCAGCAGTCGCGGCGTACCCGGCACCAGTTCCATCCGGCCTGGCCAATACGCTGCGGAAATGCCTTCTTTAAAAGCTGCAGGGGGAATGAGCATGCCACCGGCATCCAGTACTTCAGCTGCTGCAAGTGCAACAGCGGCATTTCCGGCTTGATAACGCCCCGCTATTCCCGGTGTGAGCTGTAGTATGTCCCTGCGTATGCCATGGTAATCGAGGGTGCCGTCGCTGTTCCATGCCGCCGAAAAATCTTTGCCACATGTCTTCAGGCTACACCCCCTGGCATGAGCGATTTTTTCAACGGCTTCTCGCACGCTATCAGGCTGGCCGGCACTGATAACAAAACTGTCGGGCTTGATGATTCCGGCCTTTTCCCGAGCAATTTCCGCGAGGGATTTACCGAGATACTCGGTATGGTCGAGGGCAATAGGGGTAAGTACGGTCATCTCGCCATCAAAAATGGCTGTTGCATCGGAACGTCCGCCCATCCCTGCTTCCATGACAGCCAGTTGGACCCGCTCTTCACTGAAAATGAATGCTGCCAGAGCTGTGGTAATCTCAAAAAAAGTCGCTTCTTCAGGGGCCGCTGCCAATACCGTATCCATGCTGCTCGCCAGCTTTTCGGCAGCATATTCTTTTCCGTTTATTCTGAATCGCTCGGTGAAGCGTACCAGGTGAGGGGAACTGAACTGGGCAACTGTCTGCCCTGCATGGAGGAGAATAGCGGAAAGGAAGGCCGATGTTGAACCTTTTCCGTTTGTGCCGACGACATGAATCGTGTGGAACTGTTTTTGAGGATTGCCCAGACGTTCGAGCAGCGTGCCGACCCTGTCGACGCCTGGCCGAATACCAAAGCGCCGACGGGCGTAAAGTTTTTCCAGCACGCCTGTCAAAAACATGTCAGGCGGCAGGACGATGCAGCATTTTCAGTATGGAAGCCAGCTTTGACCGCATCTCGGTACGGGGAATTATCGCATCGATCATGCCGTGATCCAGCAGATATTCTGCCCGCTGAAACCCATCCGGCAGTTTCTGGCGGATGGTTTGTTCAATGACCCGTGGGCCGGCAAAGCCGATCAACGCCTTCGGCTCGGCGATGTTGACATCTCCCAGCATGGCGAAGCTGGCGGTAACGCCACCGGTGGTGGGGTCGGTTAAGAGTGACACAAACGGGATGCCGGCTCTCTTGAGTTTAGCCAGGGCCGCAGAGGTCTTGGCCATCTGCATCAGAGAGAGGATGCTTTCCTGCATGCGGGCACCGCCGGAAGCCGAAATTATAATTACCGGCTGACGGTTTTGTAAGCCGCGTTCAATAGAGCGGGTGATCTTTTCGCCCACGACGCTCCCCATGCTCCCGCCCATAAAGGAAAAATCAAAACAGGAGACTTGCACCGGCAGCCCCTCTATCGCCCCTTCGACGCAGATTACCGCATCTTTTGAACCACCTTTTGCCAGCGCGGCGTCGATACGTTCCTGATAGCTTTTGGCGTCTTTGAATTCAAGGAAATCGACGGATGTCACATCAGCATCAAATTCCTGCCACACGCCATCATCAAGCAGTGCCTCAAGGCGTTTGCGTGCTGAAATACGAAAATGGTGGGAGCACTTCGGGCAAACCTGGAGATTTGCTTCCAGATCCTTGCTTAAAAGTGTTTCGGAGCAGCCGGGACATTTGACCCACATCCCGTCGGGGAACGTAACTTTTTTCCCCCCTGATTTTTCTATACCGACTCTTTCTTTGGTAAACCAGCTCATAGGTAACCTCGCATGTTTCGTAACCGTAAAATAGTTAAGTATAAATAAAAATGCTAGGTAGCAGAATCAGAGTGCACTGTCAAGCGTGCTTGCATAACTATCAGGGCGATTGCTTCAATGTTCGCTTTTACCAGTAATTAATCATCAGGTCAGG
>JABBNX010000047.1 GCA_019352135.1 Pseudomonadota bacterium | reverse complement strand
CGCTTCTTGAAAAAGAGCGGGGCTTTTTTGGTTCAAGTTTTAAAACAGGATGAAAGTATCTAGCGACGTTATTCTCTCACAAAAGTGTCCTGATCACTCTCATGAACCATGCCCATAATATGGGCATACTCTGATTCAATCAAAGCGTAATGTACTTGGGTCTCTTTTACAACCCGTTCAAAAACCGACCGTACAGCTGGATCCACCACTCCTTGCGACAGTTGTGTATACTGCCCGATACAAGCCATTTCCTCAACAAGTGCAAGTTCAAGTGCTTTTTGTTCAACCATATCATCAATAATGGCTTTTTCCAGTTTCATGTAGGTAGGATTCTTTGTGTCAACAGGTGAGTTCATATACGACGTTACATCACCGAATTCCGGACCTTTATAGTGGTCAAAAAAAGCTTTCAAATGGCCCACCTCTTCGTTGGCGAGAAGTTCTAAGACTTTTCGGGCTCTCTCGTTTGTAGCAGCAGATGCTGCCCGGCGATAAAAATCCATACTGTCCTTTTCGGCCTTAATTGCTAGGCTGATAGCCTCTTGCAGCGAGTATTCTCTCCCCATATAAAACCTCCTTAATATAATAGTATGTTTACAGTATAGCCGTCATTCTTGTTTGGTCAATATTTAATCTTTGTATTTGATTCTGTATACACTCCATTAGTAAATACAAAATAAACTTGACAATGTGCTTGTGAGGACGTACATTCTCATTAGAATAGTAGCTGTTATTTTCATTAAGGGTCGAGGGTAGCGCAGAAAAGCATGAAAACTATTTATGTACTTTCTGATTCAACTGGCGAGACAGCTGAACGGGTTATCCGTGCGGCACTCTCGCAGTTTTACGAAGAGGATGTGCGTGTTCATCGACTTTTCAAAATTACCACCCAATCTGATGTTAAACAAGCATTGTCCACTGCGGCTCTTACACCTGGTCTTGTTGTCTATACTCTTGTAGACCCGCTGCTTTCCCAGACAGTTGAGCGTGTGGCTGAAGAGTGCGGGCTTGTGACTGTTGATTTGCTTAGCCCGCTTATCTACAGCCTGTCACGTTATCTTGGGGCCCCTTCACGACAAAAGCCCGGTTTACTCCATCGTATCGACACGGATTATTATCGTCGGATTGAGGCTGTTAATTTTACTGTCAAACATGATGACGGGCAGGAAACGAGGTATTTACATAAGGCAGACCTTGTACTTGTCGGAGTCTCTCGTTCTTCAAAAACGCCGCTTTCCATGTATCTTGCTCATAAGGGATACAAGGTGGCAAATGTACCGATAGTTTTTGGCATAGCGCCACCTAAAGAGCTTTTCGAAATTGAACAGACAAAGATTGTTGGTCTTTTGATTGACCCGAAGCGGCTTGTTGAGATTCGTACGTCCCGGTTGATAAACATGCGGCAGAGTCCGCGCGGCAGTTATAATGACTACCAGCTGGTGGAAGACGAGATATCAGCATGTCGGCAATTATATAGAAAACATCCGGAGTGGTATATTCTTAACATTACAAATAAATCGGTTGAGGAAGCAGCATCTGAAATTATGAGACGAATGGAGATGAGTGGCGGAGCCTAATTTAAACGATTCTGTTAAAACACTATCTAAAGGAGATTAAAATGAAGATTCTAATAGTAGAAGATGAAAAAAAGGTTGCCAGTTTTATCAAGCGAGGACTGGAAGATGACAGCTATCAGGTTACTCTCAGTTATGACGGAGCTGATGGGCTTAAACGCGCCAGCAGTGGTGAATTTGATTTGATCATTCTTGATTACATGTTGCCAAAGAAGGATGGACTGACTGTATTGCATGAATTGCGCGAGGCAGGAAATCAGGTTCCTGTCCTCATGCTGACAGCAAAAGCTGAAACTGCCGATGTCGTTTCTGGTCTTGATGCAGGTGCGGATGATTATTTGCTGAAACCGTTTGCCTTTGCAGAGCTCCAAGCGCGAGTAAGAGCTCTTATCAGACGCAGCGAACAGGATCGTGGTGCAGAAATCCGCTTTGCTGACCTGCGACTTGACCCGGTTAACCACAAAGTGTGGAGAGGCCAAACCGAGATTGTCCTTACGGCGAAGGAATATAATCTACTGGCATATATGGTACGAAATGCGGGGACTGTGCTTTCGCGTGCAAACATTGCCGATAACTGCTGGGAATACCCATTTGAAACATTTACAAACATTATTGACGTTTATATAAACTATCTGCGCAAGAAAGTTGATGGCAAATTTCCAACTAAACTGATTCATACAGTTCGTGGGCAGGGCTATATTCTGAAAGAGGGTTAGTCAAGGTTGATTTTTTCCGATGGATTGTTTATTTTACCCGGGTGAATAGTCAAGGGGCGGTGTCGTGACTTATGCGATACCGCCCTTGCCAATTTTGGAGAACGTTATGTCCTCCCGTTATATGCAACCACTGCGAATCCTGATACAATTCGGCTTTCTCGGGTTTATGGTCTGGCTGGGAATCCGCTTCTATCAGTTTGTTCAGAGTATCGGTTCAGGCATTAAAGAAATTGGTGTTGCCCGCCCGGATGGAATTGACGGTTTTCTGCCGATCTCCGGCCTGGTAGGTAGTGCTTCCTGGCTAAAAGGAGGGGGCATTAACTCCATTCACCCGGCGGCTGTGGTTATCTTTTTGACGGTAATTCTGGTCTCATTGTTGTTAAGGCGCGCATTTTGCTCTTGGATCTGCCCGGTCTCGGTGATTTCTGAATGCGCCTGGAAGGTTGGTTTCCGTCTGTTTCACCGCAACTGGCGTTTGCCGGTGTGGTTTGATGTCTCATTACGGAGCCTGAAATACCTGCTGCTGCTATTTTTTGTGTATATTGTCGTTATTGCCATGTCACCCGATGCACTCATCAGTTTCATACACTCAGATGACCATATGATCGCGGATGTTCGTCTGTTGAAATTTTTTCTGCACATGTCCTCTTTGACGATGGTTGTTATAGTGGTGCTGACGGTGTTATCATTTATTTTAAAAAATCCATTTTGCCGCTATCTTTGCCCATACGGTGCTCTGCTTGGTCTTGTTGCAATAGTTTCACCACTGCGAGTAACAAGAAACTCTGAACGCTGTGTGTCGTGTGGAGTTTGCAGTCAGGTCTGCCCAACCTACATAGACGTCATGCACAAAAAAAGTGTTGCCTCTTCAGAATGTATTGCCTGTTGGCGCTGCATTAGCCACTGTCGATTCAATAACGCTCTATCAATGCGCGTAATTCAACGTTATGCCGTGCCCGGATTTATCTTTGCTGGTATGGTACTGCTACTGTTTTGGGGTGGCACAACGATTGGTAAACTGAGCGGACACTGGCACAGTTCCTTATCTCTTAAAGATTATGCCCGACTATTGGGTAAGTAAACGAAAGGAAAACAAGTTATGGGCGTATATGCCAACACTGTAAGTATCACCCAGTTCGCTGTAACGGGTGAAATGCCCAAAAATGATCAATTTCAATGGTTCTCAAAAAAACTGGCAGAGCGTGGATTCGAGTCTATTGAAAATTCAACTGAAGAGTCTGCTGAAGGATGGACCCTGGTTGACAAACCGGACGATTCCTCTTTTGATGTGCCATCCGATTTCTGGCGTGACAATTTTGTCGTATTTTCTTTACGCAGAGATCAACGAAAAATTCCTGCCGCAGTTCTAAAATCGCATACCGGGCGTGAAGAGGGAGCATTTCTGGCTCAAAATCCCAATTTACGAAGAACTCCAAAGCATAAGCGCGAAGAAATTAAAGAACAGGTTCAACTGCGACTCCTCACCAGGTGTCTTCCTGTCCCTTCTATTGTTGATATCGTATGGGACCAGAAAACCGGAGTGCTTACTCTCTACAGCCTCGGGACCAAAGTCATTGAGCGTTTTGAAGATATCTTTCGCAAAACCTTTGAAGGTTTTAGCCCGGTTATTATTCACCCGTTTGCCAGGGCTCAAAAACTGCTGGAAGGACAGATGCGTGATGCTTTGGAAGCTGCCAATCAGGCAGGCTCTGATGCAGTAGTTGCTTTAATTCGAGATAACCAGTGGCTCGGTTGGGAATTTATGTTATGGCTTCTCCAACGGGGAGTTAATGGAGAAGGGGAGTTTTCCGTCTGCTGTCCCGGTCATATTGCTAATGGCGAGAAATTCTCTGCCTGGATCGATGATCGAATTCAGTTTCAAGGTGGCGGCGAAGAAGGTGGAATTCAAAAAGTAACGGTTTCGGGTTCTCAGGATAGTTATCTGGAGGCAATATCAGCTCTTAAAGGGGGCAAACGAATTACCAGCGCTACAATCTGCATGGAAAAAGATGAGAATCCCTGGAAGCTTACTCTTAAAGGTGATACGTTTGGTTTTGCCTCTTTCAAGTGCCCTCAGGTACGTGTTGAAAAGGATTCGACCGTTGATCAGATGAGTGAGCGGGAAGCTGTTTTTTATGAGCGGATGTTCCTGATGGACCAAGGGGTGCAGTTGTTTGACAGTTTATATACGGCGTTTCTCAATGAACGGCTGACTGATGCGTGGAATGAACGCTTACGAGCGATTCAATCCTGGTTGAACGGGGAGTAATTTGATGAAGTTTATTGATGAAGTAACATTATTTGCAAGTTCGGGTCACGGTGGTGCCGGTTGTGTCGCATTCCGTCACGAAAAATTTATTGAATTTGGTGGGCCCAGCGGTGGCGACGGCGGCAAGGGGGGAGATGTCATTTTTGAAGCGCTCTCAGGGCTTTCTTCTTTGTTGGAGTTGCGCCACAGACCACATCAGAAGGCCGAGCATGGCCATAACGGCATGGGCAAAAACCGACACGGTGCCGGAGGCAAGGATCTGCTGATCAAGGTTCCTGTTGGAACCGTTATCAAGGATGCTGAAACCGATGAAATCCTGGCAGACCTGACTGAGAAGGGGCAGCGTGTGGTTCTGCTGCACGGAGGGAGGGGTGGGCAGGGAAATGCCCGTTTTGCCTCCGCTACCAACAAGGCACCGAAATTTGCCCAACCGGGTGAAGAACATGAAGAGCGTAAATTGCGGCTGGAGTTGAAGCTTATGGCTGATGTCGGTCTTCTTGGTTTGCCAAATGCCGGAAAATCATCTTTGATAAGTAAGATATCCGCAGCCCGTCCCAAGATTGCCGATTACCCCTTTACCACCATGGTGCCTTCACTGGGAGTCGTACCGTATAAGGATTATCGTTCTTTCGTGATGGCTGATATACCCGGTGTTATCGAGGGTGCTCATGATGGTGCCGGACTGGGGCATCGCTTTCTCAAACACCTGGAACGTTCAGGTATTCTTCTGCATCTGGTCGATATCTCCTGGATGCCGGAACGGGATCCGCGGGCTGAATATGAATCGATCAATCGCGAACTGGTTCTTTTTAGTCCTGAACTGGGCGCAAAGGAACAAATTGTGCTGATAACCAAGATTGACCTGCCACAAACAAGAGCTGAACTTCCTGCAATGCAAGCGTGGTTTGAAGGAAAAGGAATTAAGGTGTTTCCAATATCCTCAGCTACCAGAGAAGGAATTGAACCGCTGCTGGATGAAATTGCCAGGTGTTTGTGGGGTAAGCCAGAAGAGGTATGGTGATGCGTAAGGATCTGCTCAAAACTGTTAAACGAGTTGTCATAAAAATTGGTAGCAGAGTGCTGACTGACTCAGCAGGTGCCTTGGATATTGCTGTCATTGGTAGAATCTGTGATGAAGTTGCTATTCTACGCCAGCAAGGTCTGCACGTCATCATTGTTTCCTCCGGTGCCATTGCAGCGGGGAGAAGTGAACTTGGACTTACTGCCAAGCCGCAGACTATCCCACACAAACAGGCTGCTGCTGCAGTTGGGCAGACACGTCTGATGCAGGCATATGAGACGTCTTTGGCTCCCCACAATCTCAAAGTTGCTCAAGTGCTTTTAACCAGTGAAGACCTTGGAAGCCGTCAGCGCTTTCTTAATGCACGGGCTACTCTGGATGCTCTCCTGGGTTTTGGAATAATTCCGATAATCAATGAAAACGATACTGTTGTTGTTGACGAGATCAAGTTTGGAGATAATGATAACCTTTCTGCTTTGGTCACTAACGTGGCAGAAGCGCATCTACTGCTTATCCTTACAGATATTGAAGGATTCTTCAGTGCTGATCCCAACACTCATCCGGACGCACTATTGATTCCTCTGGTTAAGGGGATAACTCGTGAGGTAGAGCGTGCTGCCGGTGGCTCCGGTTCAGCTGTTGGCACCGGAGGCATGGCAACCAAGGTAGCTGCAGCCAAGAAAGCCGGAAAAAATGGGGTTGCTACTATTATGGTGTCTGGGAAGCAGAGTGGCATTATTGTTTCTGCCTTGCAGGGACGCGAAGTTGGTACTCTGTTTCTGCCTTCTACAATTGGTATGAATCGTCGGAAACATTGGATTGCCTATACTCTGAAACCGTCCGGCAGAATAATTGTGGATGATGGTGCACGGAATGCGTTGTTGAAGAAAGGCAAGAGCCTGCTTCCTTCAGGGGTTGTTCGGGTTGAAGGGCGCTTCGAGCGGGGAGCCTGCGTCAGGTTGTGTGGATTGGATGATATTGAATTTGCGCGGGGATTGTCGGATTATTCAAGCAGTGAATCTATCCGCCTGATTGGCTGCAAGAGTGTGGAAATCGAAGGAATACTTGGGTACCACTACGGAGATGTCATCATTCATCGGGACAATCTGGTGTTACTCTAAGCATAAGACGGCCTCAGATAACTATTGTTTCTGAGGCCGTCGTTAACAACATTTTATTTTACAACAGAAGCATTGGCTGTGAATATGGTTTTTCTTTGCAAGCCGTCGTCTACCTCGACATGCCCCCGTAATTCCTGACCAACGGGGCAGTCTTCGCGTATCTTTACATCCAGATTAATTTCCGCCAGTTTGCCTATCTCTACTTGATCAATCTTAAAGTTGAGCTCTCCGTTTGGTTCCTGTTTGAACAATACATCAGAGGTTCCCTGAAAGTCCACCTTTGGAGGGAGTTGAACCCGAACGGTCAAACTCTTGGCGGACAATGAACCTGCATTCAGAACTGTTACACGGTAGCGAAGTTTTTCGCCCGGAGCGACGTTCTGTTTTGCAAGTTTTGCTACGGCACGCACGAGCGGTGCCGAGCTTATAAGAACGGTCTTTTTTTGGAAACTGACGTCACCAAATTTTGCTGATACAGCTTGAATGCTCATAATGGAACGATGGCCATCAACCATTCCCGGTGGCATTTTGAATGTAATAAACCCTTTGAATGTTTCACCCGCACTGAGGTGAAGCTGCGTTATTTTTTCATCAGGTTTGTTGGTACTGCTAAGTACGGCATCATATCCAGGGGCAGCTGCAAGCGTCAGAAGAAAATCTTCGCTGTTTTTTCCTTCGTTAGAGATCTCGACCGGCAGGTTGCCGGTGTCCCCAACGGGGAACGGTCCTGCGGTATCACGCAGCATGATGGCCACTTTTATGCTTGCCTTGGCGCGTTTCTCTGCCAGCACACGTTCCTTCTCGCGATTTTCTGCTTCAAGTTTAATACGAGCCACGCGTTCCTGCTCAGCTTTTTCCTTGGCTATGCGCTCCATCTCCAACTTCAGTGCTGCAGCGCGTTCTTGGGCCATTCTGTCAGAACGCACTTTCCGTGCTGCTACCAGCAGAATCTTGTTGTACGGAAGAACCGCTCCTTTTTGATAACGGTTCGCCAGTATCTTCAACTCGTCTTCGACTGATGTCTTCAGGCTGCTTTCAGGAAATTCAGTTAAAAACAGGGTAACAGATTTTGCTGCACGTGTGTTATCTCCCGATTTTAAACTGGCGCGAGCTGTAAGAAGCAGGGTTACATCTCTCAGTGGTGAATCCGGAAATACCTTGTTTAATTGATCACACTTTTCTACCGTCAGTAAATAGTCTTTCTGCTGGTAAGCATTAAAAGCGTCTACGAAAACAGTGGCATCATCAATTTCTGTGGAGTTCCCGTCAGAAAAAGAAACAATAACGATGAAAAATGCCAGCATTAGCAGACGTGCGATGTTTGAAATATAGTTCACGGTACTAATCCACAAAACTTTTTAATTTTTTGCTTCGGCTGGGATGGCGCAATTTTCTCAGAGCTTTCGCTTCAATTTGCCGGATGCGCTCGCGCGTAACTTCAAAATCCTGACCTACCTCTTCAAGCGTGTGGTCACTTTTTTCTCCAATGCCAAACCTCATTCTGAGAACTTTTTCTTCCCGTGGTGTCAGTGTTGCAAGAACTTTGGCAGTACTTTCCGAAAGGTTGTTTTTGATGACCGCTTCAATTGGGGATATTACGCCTTTATCCTCAATGAAATCACCGAGGTGGGAGTCTTCTTCTTCACCAATAGGAGTTTCAAGTGAAATCGGCTCTTTGGCAATCTTCAGAACTTTACGCACCTTATCAAGTGGCAGCTGCATACGTTCGGCAATTTCTTCCGGAGATGGTTCACGTCCATTTTCCTGTACTAATTGGCGACTGGTGCGTATTAATTTATTGATTGTCTCAATCATGTGGACCGGAATACGGATTGTTCGGGCCTGGTCAGCAATGGCGCGAGTAATGGCCTGACGAATCCACCATGTGGCATAGGTTGAAAATTTGTAGCCACGTTGATATTCAAATTTATCGACCGCTTTCATCAGGCCGATGTTGCCTTCCTGGATAAGGTCGAGAAAT
The DNA here is from genome assembly GCA_019352135.1 of Pseudomonadota bacterium. Lineage (GTDB taxonomy): Bacteria > Desulfobacterota > Desulfuromonadia > Geobacterales > Pseudopelobacteraceae > JACRCG01. The sequence continues at coordinate 14,868 of JABBNX010000047.1, read as the reverse complement.
TGTAAGCCGCGATTGGTGTATTTTTTAGCAATTGATACGACGAGTCGTAAATTAGCTTCAATAAGCTCACTTTTTGCGATACGTGCCTTGCACTCCCCCTCTTCGATCGCCTTGAGAGCTGCAGCAAGATCGCGGGCCTTGAATCCTGATTCCTGCTCGACTTTCTGTATCTTGCGAGCGGCAGTACGAAGACGCTTCTCCACAACTATGGTTTCTTCTTCGTCCAGTTTGAGCTTATTAAGGTCTGCCGTACACTTTTCATCTTCATTTTGCAGTTTATCAAGCAGTACTTTCAGCTTTTCGACTGGAATGATTTTCTCAAGATCAAATAACTCTGCCTGCAGTTTGTCCACCCTGCCGGATAACTCCTTAAGGCGTTCGGCCACCTTGTTGGTGTGGCGATCCTTTAGTCTCAGCGATTTCAGAAGATCAGCCTGGTGATCTTTTCCCTCACGCAGCTTTTTTTCAAGCTCTTTTTTCTTTGCCGGCACCTTAGCTGCTGCAACTGTTTCAGAAATCTCAAGCAATAACTGATCCTGAGCTGCAATCGCATCAATTATCTCTAGAATTCTGGTCTTCTGAACATCTTCTTCATCTTCTTCAAGCTCTTCTTCTTCGACTTCCTTACTGATTTCCGAAGGGTTAATCTGGAATTTTCGGAGCCGGTCACCAAGAGAAAGCACTTCCTTGACAGTGATCGGAGTATTAAGAATTACCCCGCCAACATCGCGCTCGCCGTCTTCAATTCTTTTTGCAATCTCAACTTCACCCTCTCGGGTGAGAAGAGAAACTGATCCCATTTCGCGCAAGTACATGCGGACCGGATCACTGGTGCGTCCGATAGAGCCAGGTTCGAATTCCACTTCTTCGGATTCACCTTCAGACTCTTCATCGTCGTCAAGTTCGCTCTTCATTTTTGGAATTTTGATCTTCTGGGCAGAGTCAACTATTTCTATGTCCAGGTCACCAAACATACCCATAACGTCGTCAATCTGATCGGTAGCAATGTCGGGAGGGAGAATGTCATTTACCTCATCAAAAGTTAAGAATCCCTTTTCCTTGCCGATATCAATCAGCTGTTTGACGTCATCCATGTTTTTCTTTGCCATGTGTATTCACCTCAAAAAAGCAGCAGTTATGGTTAAAGTTTTGATTTTTTCCGTGTGATCAAAGCATCAGCCTGTTTCAGCAAGTTTGCGTATTCTTCAGAATCTTGGTCAATTACTCCCAGTCGGAGCCTGATATCTTTACAAGCCATTTGCTTCTTTATTTGCTTCTGTTTACATGCATTGAACGCTACCCGCCAGTCTATATCATCAAACTGGTTGGTTGAAGAAAGTATGCGTGAAAAAATATTTATCTGCTCCTCGCCCTTTAAGTGGCTAAGCAAAAAAGACCAATCTGGCGACTCTGTGTCTACGCTTTCGGACAAAACTGTCTCTACAATACTAAGATAATCACCATCAAACAGAGTTTCAACCCTTTGTGCACGGATAGTTTCACGAGCTTCTGAAAAGTTTACCATGAGAGCCAAAAGCATATCTTGGGTTTTGTCTGCTGCGGTTACAGCATTCTGAATATGCACCGGCGATTCATTGTTTCTTACAGACAGTGAATCGTGAAGCTCTCGATTAAGCTCGTGAACACTAATGTCTAGAAGTCGACTGATTTCTGTTTTATAAAGACTTCTCTCGGCTGATGTGCCAATTTTCTTAAAACTTTGTGCAAGTTGTTTGATAACAGTTACTTTATTATTGACACTGCTTGGAGGAGTAACCTGTATCAATGACTTAATAAAAAAACTAAATATTGGCTGAGCTTTATGGAGTTGCTCTAAAAACAACTCCACTGAATTCTTTGTAAGAAAGCTGTCCGGATCATCGCCCACTGGTAATGAAATTACATACGCAGGAATTCGTTGTTCGAGAAAAAGTTCCATCGAACGTAGGGTTGCTTTCTTGCCTGCGCTATCGCTATCAAATAGAGTATAGACCCGCTCAGCATGGCGTTTTATCAGTCCTGTATGGGTGTTGGTAAGAGCTGTCCCACAGGTCGCAACAACATTTTTTACTCCAGCCCGGTACAGCGCCAGATGATCAAAATAACCCTCCACAATAATTACAGAATCCCCGGTTCTAATCGTTGGTAATGCTATATCCAATCCGAAAAGAACAGAGCTCTTGTGATACAGCGGTGATTCGGGTGAGTTAATATACTTCGGAAGTGCTGTATCCAGTACCCGCCCGGCAAAAGCGATTACCTGCCCACGCGCATCCTTAATGGGGAAAATCAGGCGGTTGCGGAAAAGATCGTACCAACCGGAATCAGATTTACGAATTATACCGAGTTTAAGTGCCGTATCTAAATCGATGTCATTGTTTTTCAGATGTTTTGCTAGCCCATCACGTCGGTCTGGTGCAAAACCCAGTTGGTAGACATCTGAAATGTCTGCCTCGACGGAGCGGTTTGCTAGATACTGCCGCGCTGGTTCTCCTTCCTGCCCGTTTAGAAGAACAGAACGGTAGTAGGAAGTTGTAAGATCATTAATTCGTTTAAATTGAGTATATTCATCCTGCGTTTTAATTTCGGATGGCGTAAGTTGCCGCTCCTCAATTTCTATTCCGGATTTTCTTGCTAGCAGTTTAACGGCTTCGGGAAAACTGACCCCTTCGATCTTCATGACAAAAGAGAATGCGTTACCGCCCGCCCCGCATCCGAAACAATGAAAAATATCGCGCGCGGGATTTACATTGAATGACGGAGTTTTCTCGGCATGGAACGGACAGAGCCCAAGGAAATTGCCGCCAGCACGTCGCAGCGGGACATAGTCAGAAACAACCTCAACAATCGAAAGTCGCTCGGCAACCTCACGTACCTTCTCTTCTGGTATCATTTTTTATGCCCAGTGGAATCACGCCATTCCGAGAGAAAGCGATCTCCAGTCTGAGCCAGCATGTTAGCCGATTTTGTCGTTCGGATTTTATTCCTGATTTGTTCCGGCATGAAACCGGATGCGGCTATACTTAAAACCATGCAGAGTAACAGAGCTCCCTCGGCAACACCGATAAGTAATCCACCAAGTCGATTCAGGCTGCCCAGCATGACGAGCCGCAGAGCCGCGGTTATAACATTACCGATAATATGGGCACAGATTCCGGTAGCCAGCAGTATTATGATAAAAGCAAGGAACGAAGACAGATGTGCAGGCAGATGAAGTGCGCTTTTTATCGGTACTGCCAGCAGTGGGTAAAATCGGTACGCCAGCCATCCACCAGCCAGAAGGCCTGCCAGCGAAGAAGCCTCATTAACAAGCCCTCGGACCAAGCCCTTGACCGCAAAGAAGCAGAGTACCGATAAAATAATGATGTCAATAAGATTCATTGTAGTGCCACGACCGATTTACAAAGAAGGGGCCATCTCAATGAAAGCCCCTTACTGTATAGTTCTAAGAAAAATACTGAACATTCTTTAGCTCAGTCAGTACATCAGGCGAGCAGTCTCCGGACAGCATCGCTTACAACTTTTCCATCCGCTTTACCTGCAGTAAGGGGTGTAACCGCCTTCATTACCCGTCCCATGTCCTTGGCACCGCGCGCATCTAAATCCAGAATGACTTGTGAGACAAGCGAATCAATATCCTCCGGGCCCAATTGGGTCGGCAGGAATTCAAGCAGAACAGCTAGCTCAAGCTCCTCTTTCTCCGCTAATTCAAGCCGCTTCCCATCCCGATACATTCGAATAGATTCACGGCGTTGTTTGGCCATGGTTGAGATGACGTCAATAACCGCTTGGTCGTCAAGTTCAACGCGAGTGTCGATCTCACGGTTTTTAATTGCAGCACGCACCATGCGCACAGCCGAAAGGCGCAGGTCGTCCCGCGCCTTCATGGCTGCTTTCATCGCATCGTTTAGCTGTTCTTTCAGTGTCATGCAGTCTGTTCCTGATCCCGGATAAACGGGATACTAATCGATCATTTTACGCTGTTTCTTAAGGGCACGCTTGCGCGCCGCGATTGCTTTTTTCTTGCGTTTGATGCTTGGTTTTTCAAAATGCTCACGTTTGCGGACCTCGGAGAGGATTCCTGCTTTCTCACATTGCTTTTTGAATTTCTTCAGTGCCATTTCAAACGGCTCGCTATCCTTTATTTTTACTCCCGGCATGTAAAATCACCCCCCGTCTTTTTGTCATTATAATAATTAGTATGTTGTCATCGATATAAAAATCGAGAGTTTTACAGCTTAACATACCGTGCACCTTTGTCAATAACCAAATGCAGTGAACGGGTCAAGGGCCAGGTGGCACCTGGCGGGCTGCCTTTTCAGCAATGCCTGATATACCGAATCTTCGCCTCAACTCATCGTAAACCGCTTCTGGTGGAATGTTCTGATGTCCGAGCAGAACAAGCAGATGAAAAACAAGATCGGCCGTTTCATAGACAATTTCGTCATGTACTCCCCCTTTTGCCGCAATGACAACTTCTGTTGCCTCTTCACCGATTTTTTTGAGAATCTTGTCGATTCCACCGCGCATCAGGGAAGCGGTATAGGAACTGTCGGTCGGGTTTGCTTTGCGGTCCAGGATAACCTGATATACGGCCTGGAGAATGTCATCTTCGTTTGTCATAACCGAACCTCTACCCCTTTGTCTCGAAGATATTCTTTTGCCTGACCGATGGTGTATTCGCGATAGTGGAAGATCGAAGCAGCCAGGCAGGCACTTGCCCCGGCAGTTGTGAAACCATCGTAGAGATGTTCCAGATTGCCAACTCCCCCGGAAGCGATAACCGGGATCGAAACAGCGTCCACTACAGCACGCGTCAATTCCAGATCATACCCATCCTTGGTGCCGTCACAATCCATGCTGGTCAGGAGAATCTCACCGGAACCGTATGCCTCCATTTTGACAGCCCAATCAACAACATCAATGCCGGTCGGTTTGCGGCCGCCATGGGTGTACACTTCCCATCTTTTTTCTCCCGGCACCCGTCGGGCGTCGATAGCTACCACGGTACATTGTGACCCGAAACGTTCTGCTGCTTCGCGTACGAATTCGGGACGGTCAACCGCAGCAGTGTTAATTGAGGTCTTGTCAGCTCCGGCGTTGAGCAAACGGCGAATGTCTTCGACACAGCGAATGCCGCCACCTACGGTCAGCGGCATGAATACCCGCTCGGCAGTCCGCTGGACTACATCAATAATGATGTTGCGATCATCGCTGGAGGCGGTAATATCCAGAAAAGTAAGCTCATCGGCACCCTGTTGATCGTACATCTCGGCAATTTCGACCGGATCGCCCGCATCGCGCAGTTCCAAAAACTGGACACCCTTGACGACACGGCCCCCTTTTACATCAAGGCAGGGAATAATACGTTTGGTCAGCATTTCAGACTCGTCCTTTTGTGAGTGCGATCGCTTCGTTCAGTCTGATTGCCCCGGTATATACGGCCTTGCCGGTTATGACACCGGTTACACCGCAGGATTCTATAGCCATCAGATTCTCAATATCTTTCAGGTTTGAGACACCTCCGGAGGCGATAACAGGAATCGAAACGGCTTCAGCCAGCGCTCTGGTTGCCTCCAGGTTTGGTCCCTGCAACATTCCGTCTCTGGCAATATCAGTGTAGATAAGCGCAGCCACCCCAAAATCCTCAAATTTCAGCGCAAGCTCAACTGCCGTTATATCAGTCAACTCGGCCCACCCCTGTACTGCTACCATGCCGTTCTTTGCATCGATGCCGACCACGATTCGGCCCGGATATTTTGCACAGGCTTCCCGTACCAGGTCAGGGTTACGCTGTGCTGCGGTGCCGATGATAACGCGGGAAAGTCCCATTGACAGATATGCGTCTATGGTAGCGATATCGCGAATCCCGCCTCCCAGTTGAGCCGGAATAGTGATGGCTTTGAGGATCGCCTCAATGGCTTCCCTGTTTTTCGGCTGGCCGGCAAAAGCACCATCAAGGTCTACGATATGCAGCAGTTCGGCACCCAGATCCTCCCATTCGCGCGCTTGTGCGCCGGGATTGTCGCTGAATACGGTGTCCTTTTCCATCAGCCCCTGCTCCAGGCGGACGCATTTTCCGTCTTTCAAATCAATGGCGGGGATTACGATCATTTTAGCTCCGCAAAATTTTTCAGGATTTGCAGGCCGATAGCCTGCGATTTTTCCGGGTGGAACTGGGTGGCAATAATATTGTCCTTCCAGACCGCAGAACAGAATTCGATGCCGTAGTCAGTCGTCGTGGCGATAACGCTGCTATCATCCGGATGGACGTAATAGGAATGGACAAAGTAGACGTTACTGCCGTCCGCGATGCCGTTAAAGGCTGGTGGTTGTTGTTTGAAAGAAAGCTGGTTCCAGCCCATGTGCGGTACTTTCAGCTTTTCGCCTGCTACTGTCATCTGAGCGGGGAAACGAAGGACATGACCGGGAATGACATTCAGGCCACTATACAGACCAAACTCAACGCTGTCTGTAAACAGCAACTGCATGCCGACGCAGATCCCCAGAAACGGTCTCCCTTCGGCAATAACCTGTAGTATGGGCTCTACAAAACCGCCCTGTTCGAGATTGTGCATACAGTCGCGAAACGCTCCAACTCCCGGCAGTACGATTCTTTCGGCCCGAAGAATAACCTGGGGATCATCGGTAATAACCGCTTCACTGCCAATCTTTTCAAAGCCTTTTTGTACGGAACGGAGATTGCCCATTCCGTAATCGATAATTGCAATCATTTGATACCATTCTTGTTGAGGTGGGGGCCGTAACGCTTATCGACGCCCTGAATGTGGTTGACCAGCCAGTCCTGCAGGAAATTGATGACATCCTGAGTAATAAGTGGCTCACCGGCGTTAAACTTCCCGATTAATGCAACAACCTGGTCTACCAGTTTTTTATGCAGCGCCTTGTGCTGAGCCTCTTCAGGATAATGAGTCTGAGCGAAATTACGCTCTTCGTCGGCAAAGTGGTTAACCGTATATTCGGCAAGACCGTTTAATACCCGTCCGACCGCCTCTTTGCTCTTTTTCTGTTGCATTGCATCAGCCAGGTCATTAACCATAGTGAAGAGGACCTTATGTTGCTCATCATACTTTGAAACGCCGGTCGAATATGATGCATTCCACTCCAGCGCCTTTGACAGGTGGAAGTGGCCGACCAATTCATGCAGGTTATCAACTTCCTTCGCAAGTGTCGTGGTTGCCTGAGTTGTACTGTGGGCATTTTCTACGTTCCGGTTAACAACATCGGTGATCATCTGAATGTTGTTGGTAATCTCCTGCGTTGTGGCGGTCTGCTCTTCCGCTGCGGTTGCAACCTGGCTGATCTGCATCGTCAGTTCATTGATTCTGTTAAGAATGTCTTCCAGTGCTTCGCCGGAACGGGTTGTCTCAGCCGTGCCCCGGTTGACTTCATCAACTCCTTCCGACATGGAGCTGACCGCACTCTGTGTTTCATTCTGAATTGCTTTGATCATTGCGGCAATTTCTTTCGTTGCCTTGGTTGTGCGCTCCGCAAGGGCTCGTACTTCATCGGCAACGACTGCAAAACCACGCCCCTGCTCGCCGGCCCGGGCCGCTTCAATGGCTGCATTCAACGCCAGCAGGTTGGTTTGATCAGCAATATCCTGAATCGTGTTGACGATCGCGCCGATCTGGTCGGAACGTTTACCCAGCCCTTCAACCGTTTGGGATGAAATGTTTACGCGCTGGGCAATGTTTTCCATCAGACGGGAACTGCTCTGGACAAGTTGAGAACCGCTGTGGGTCTGTTCGGTTGCTTTCTGGGCACTTTCCGCGGCGTACAGGCAGTTGCGGGCGATATCGCCTGAGGTGGCCGACATCTCTTCACTGGCAGTAGCAATGGTGGTCGCCTGAACAGCAACATCTTCAGCGGCGGATGCCATCGCATCGGTTGTAGAACGTACCAATATCACGGAATCCCGTACAGTATCAGCGACTGAAAAGAACTGGCGCATAGCCTTGTTCATATCGGTCATCATAGTGTTGAAAGAGGTTGCCAGGCGCGCAAATTCTCCTCCACCGGAAGCATCGGCCCGGACGGACAGGTCACCGCCAGCGGCTTTTTCCAGTGCAACGACAATACCTGTGAGAGGTTTGAAGGCGATAGTGCTCAGAAATCCGAGTATGACCGAAGTCACAATCAGTACAACCACACCTATCAGAAGATCCAGCCATACCTGACCATCTGGATTCAGGGTTGCGATTGCAGCGACAGCGAGGATAATACTTACGGCATTACCGAGAATGATGCGCAACGTAAATGACATTGATGTTCTCCATTCAGAAGATATCGTGCTGGCGAATAGGTATTACGCAATCCGTGAAAAATCGGCAATTTTACCGAATAAACGAGCAATTATGGTCAGGAGAGCCAGACGGTTTGTTCGTACGCGCGAATCTTCAGCCATAACCATGACTTTGTCGAAGAAGCGGTCCACCGGTTCCCGTAATGTTGCAATTTCGGCCAGGGCATGCAGCCATGAACCGGATAAGATGAGATCCTCAGCTGAAATCTTTACTTTCTGGATCGCTTTATATAAATCATCTTCAGCATCATCCTGAAAGAGAGACGGATCAACCGGAGCATCGACACCCTCCTTGATGATATTGCCAACGCGTTTGAATGCCACGGTCAATTGCTCAAAGTCCGGGTCGGTTTTAAACTCTGCCAGTGCGGCAATACGTGTCTTGACATCGACCAGGTCATCAAATCCGGCAGTGATCGCGGCATCGACAACATCAGTGGCAGATGAGCTCCCCAGCAAGTTGACAAACCGGGAGCGGAAAAAATCCAGTACATCGCGTGCAACCAGCTCTTTCGGACGGTTCAATTTTGCGGCCAGAAGCTCCAGGGCGTCGTCAATCATGGCGTGCAGTGACAGGCGGTATCCCTTGTCAAGAATAATGGCAATGATGCCGATGGTCGCTCGACGCAGGGCATATGGGTCAGCGGCACCGGTCGGGATAAGTCCGACGCTGAAGCATCCGCAGATTGTATCCATTTTGTCTGCAATTGAGACAAAAGCGCCACTGTCTGAAGCGGGCAGCTCTCCCCCCGCCTGAATCGGCAGGTAATGTTCGGCGATGGCGTTGGCTACGTCGGCCGTCTCGCCTTCAAGTAGGGCATATTCTCGCCCCATGATCCCCTGTACTTCAGGAAACTCTCCAACCATACCGGAAACCAGGTCGGCTTTGCAAAGCCAGGCAGCGCGGGAGGTCTGCGCCTTTACGGCCGGATTTATCTGGCCGGCCAGCCCTTCTGCCAGTGTTCTGAAACGCTCCATCTTTTCAAAGGATGTACCCAGTTTCTGTTGGTAGACAACTTTCCTGAGCGATTCAACCCGATCGTCCAGGCGGACTTTTTGATCCTCCTCAAAGAAAAAACGCGCATCGGATAAGCGGGCGCGCAGGACTCGCTCATTCCCTTTGATGACGACCGATGGGTCTTCGGTGAGGGTGTTGTTGATGGTAATAAAGCCGGGCAGCAAGCCGCCATTGGCATCAACAATCGAAAAATAGCGTTGGTGGCTGCGCATCGAGGTGATCAGCACCTCTTTGGGAACCTTCAGGAATTCCGGGGAGAAGGTGCCATGGACGGCGCTTGGATATTCGACCAGATAGGCAACCTGCTCTAATAATTCTTCATCGGGCAGCAAGTGACCACCGGCAGCTACGGCGACCCGGTGCGTTTCACGCCGGATGATCTCTTTGCGTTTTTCCGGATCGGGGATCACAAAATGCCGCTCACATTCGTCCAGATAGCCTGCAAAATCGTTTACCGGGAAGGTCGTGTTGGCCATAAAACGGTGCCCACGCGAGATTTTACCACTCTCTACCGTGCCGAAGGAGAAGGGGACAACCGTGCCGTCGAACAGCGCCACGATCCAGTGAACCGGCCGGGCGAAACGCACATCACCGTCCCCCCAGCGCATTGATTTTTTAAAAGGAATGTTTGCGACTAATGCCGGCAGTAGTTCTGTCAGAATCTCATAGGTCGGGCGGCCGGATTCGTGCTTGCTGACAAACAGGTACTCACCCTTGTCGGTAGTAATAGTCTGCAGTGCTGAAACATCAACTCCCTGCCCACGGGCAAAGCCTTCGGCCGCCTTGGTCGGTTTGCCGGATGGGTCGTAGGCTGCTTTTATCGATGGACCGGTCGCGGTGATCTCGGCATCCGGTTGTACCGCCGGAATACCTTTCACGACCAATACGAGGCGGCGCGGCGTTGCCAGTGTTTTGATCTCGCTGAACGAGAGGCGTGCAACAGCAAGTTCTTTGGTGATTATCGCTTTCATCTCCGCAGTGGCTCGCGGTATGAATCCGGCCGGAATTTCTTCGCAGCCGATTTCAAGGAACAGTTCTTTGGCACTCATCAGGCGACACCTCCTTTCAGCAGTGGGAAGCCCAGGCGTTCGCGCATCCGCAGATATCCCTCGGCGCAGGCGCGGGCTACTCCCCGCACGCGGCCGATATAGGAAGCACGCTCGGTGACGGAAATGGCCCCGCGGGCATCAAGCAGGTTGAATGTGTGGGAACACTTCATGACGTAATCGTACGCAGGCAGTACCAGCTCTTTTTCCACCAGGCGCAGGCATTCTTTTTCGTACATGGAAAAGAGCTGCAGCAGCATGTCGACATCGGCTTCTTCAAAGTTGTGACGCGAGAATTCGACCTCGCTTTCATGGTGGATATCCCCGTATTTTATGCCTTTAACCCACTCAAGGTCATATACATTATCGACCCCCTGCAGGTACATGGCGATGCGTTCACAGCCGTAAGTGATTTCCGATGGTATCGGTTTCAGGTCAATTCCGCCGGCCTGCTGGAAGTAGGTGAACTGGGTTATTTCCATTCCGTCCAGCCAGACCTCCCACCCCAGTCCCCAGGCGCCCAGGGTCGGTGATTCCCAGTCGTCTTCAACAAAGCGGATATCATGTTTGGCAGGGTCAAGCCCGAAAGAACGGAGCGAATCCAGGTACAGGTCAAGGATATTGAGCGGCGAAGGTTTCATGATGACCTGGAACTGATAGTAGTGCTGTAGCCGATTGGGGTTTTCTCCGTAACGGCCATCAGTTGGTCGGCGGGAGGGCTCCACATAGGCTACGTTCCATGGCTCGGGGCCAAGTACGCGCAGAAAAGTGGCTGGATTGAATGTGCCGGCACCTTTTTCCGTGTCATATGGTTGCTGGATGATGCACCCTTGTTTGGCCCAATAGCCCTGCAGGGACAGGATAAGATCTTGAAATGTCACGTATGACCTCCGAACGAGGAGTGTGAAGAGTATTGGTGCAGCAAAGAAAGGTATCTATTAGCAGGAATAGCAGCTTCGGTCAAGGTTGCGAAGGTGAAGTTTTAAAAAACTTGGTGCGGCAATTGGAAATTAATCTGTCTCCATATGAGTTATACAAGTGTTGCGAGCGAGTCTGTGACAAATGTGGCTTGACCGAGTCTGTCCGCAGGATAGCTGTTGGTAACGGCACAAACCATTAATCCGGCGCCCTTGGCGGCGGATATTCCGGCTGGCGTGTCTTCTATGGCGATTGTCGTTTCTATTGAAAAACTGTATTGATGAACAGCTTGCAGTCTTTGGAATGCAAGTTGATAGCATTCAGGGTCGGGCTTGCTTGCTGCAACATCATCGGCGGTCACGATAATGTCAAAAATGTCCGAGATGCCGAGCATGGCCAGAATTGGGTCGATGTCGGACCTGAGCGCACCACTGCATAGTGCCAAAGGATACTTGTGCGCGTGCAGATAAAAAATCAGATCCAATACACCCGGATACGGGGAAACACCTGACATGATAACCTTCTCGAATAAGGCGGCTTTTTGTTCGATCAGCCGGTGTAATTGGTCATGACTGAGTGTCGCCCCTGTCAAGGAAAAGGCGTGTTTGAATGCATCCCTGTCATCAAAGCCGATATAGGTCTCAACATATTCCTGCCAGGTAAAATGCAGTCCGAGCGGTTCCAAAACCCGCTGAAACGCTGCATAATGAAGCGGCTCCGTATCGACGATAACGCCGTCAAAATCGAAAATAACCGCCTCTGCCTGGATTCCATTAGGAAAAATAATCATGGATGACGTTGCCTCGTTCTATGTCTTTGTTACTCACGTTCAAATCGTTAAAATAACATTTTTGCCATACGCAAAACAATGAAAAAGCCCTCGAATTTGATAATAGAGGGCCTGTGAGGGATATGATGAATTTTTTGGCTGGTGACCTGCCCGCCGCGCGGCAAAGGGTGCCAATTTCCTCTTCAGGAAGACACTGTATTATTCCTGTCTGATTCTATTGACTGATCATCACCGGTTACGTCACGCCAGACGGTGATAAGGGTTGCGAAGAGAACAGGCCCCAGAATAAGGCCAAGAATCCCCATAGCAAATACCCCGCTGATCGCTCCGAGTACAATCGCCGGGACCGGTATGTTGCTCTTTGCGCCAATGGCAAGTGGACGTATCGCGTTGTCGGCAAGTCCTACGAAAATTACACACCAGATCGCCAGGAGCAGTGCATTGAGATAGGCACCGTTGAAAGCGGTAAAAGCGACGATCGGTACCCAGATAATGGCAGTGCCGACCACCGGCACGAGTGCCGCCAGAGCTGTCAGCGCACCCCAGAGAACCGGGGCAGGAACTCCGGCTACAAAATACCCGAGTCCGGCAGTTAGGCCCTGCACAAGGCAGGTGAAGACAGTTCCAACTGTCACGGCAGTTGTTGTGGCGCGAATCTCGGAAAAATAGCGGCGCGCATTATCCTGGTTGGTGGCGAACCGGGCAATGCCAGCGGAGACGATCCTTTCACCGTCACGGTAGATGAAAAAGAGTATGAACAGCGCGACAGCCAGAGTAAAGAGAAGCTCTCCAAGGTTTCTTGCGGCATTGGTTGTCACCTCCAGGAGATACCCCGAAGCGCCAGCAGCAAATTTTGCACCAAAACCGGAAAGATCAATGCTAAACCGGTCTCCCAAGGTAATAATCTCCCGTGCGAACGGCAAATTACTGAGGCCGTCTACCCCGGCTGTCGTAAATGCCAGAACGATCCGCTCACCTTCCGCATACCAGTCGGTGGCGTTTTGAGCGACCATGATGATCAGGGTTGCAATTGGCAGTATGAAGCACACGGTCACTGCGAGAACCATCAGTCCGGCAGACCGGTCAGGATGCCCGGGAAACTTCCTGGCCAGCCGGTCGTGGTGGGGAAGCGTTGCTACGCCAATGATAAGTGCCCACGCCAGCGGCTTGGCGAGTGGGGCTGCCAGAAGGGCAAACAGCCACACAGCGGCAACCGTGGCAAGGGCAGCCATGATACTCACATATATTTTTTTGTCCATCGTCGTCACCTTTCTAAGGGCAGTGGATTTCATTCATCTTTTACCATTATTCTTTGAATTTTGCTCATCTTGTTTTGCACGCCACTTTGGAATAAATATAAATGTAAATTTATCTGATTAAGATCGGTTCCGGTATTCCGAAATCAGGCCGAACGCAAATGAACCCGGTTAAATTGCTGCTTCCCTTAAAAATGTCCCTCAAAATGTAGAAGTTCCGTCATATCCTGAGGCTTAAGCGACTCATTCCAGGCGTCTCGATACTCTCCTTTGCTCATCTAATTCACTGTTATTAATCAGTAATAGAAAGTTTGTAGTATTATTCAATTGTTGGCAGACCATTTGCTGTTACTGAGAATAATAAGAAAACGATCGGGAGTCTCATTCTAACTGTAATTGGTGAAAAGAGAGATGTTATTGTCGCATTAACCAAATAATCATAAAAGGAGATTGTCATGGAACTCAAAAAACACTCGCTGGCATTTTGCACCATGCTTATACTCGGCACTGCTGCCTTTCTGGGCGGATGTGCCACTACCGGCATGGATCGATCCGTTAAAACCTCCAACTCAATACGGGACGTGGATAACGAAATCAGAAAAATGATTGTCCAGATTGATGCCACGGCGGCATCACTTGATTCACTTGTCATTCCAGGACAACCGGATCTGAAGAAATCATTCAACAGCTACTCAGACAATGTTGACAAGCTTGATAGTCAGGGTAAACAGGTGCTCAAACGTATGGACGAAATGAAAGCACACAGCAAAGAGTATTTTGCAGAGTGGGAAAAGCAGGGAGAGACATTTACCAATCCAGAGATCCGCGCACTTAGCGTAGAGCGCCGTACCAAACTGGCTGAAATCTATGCTCGGGTACCTGAAGCCGGCGCAGGAATCAAAGGTAACTATCGTGCGTATCTGACTGACCTGAAGGAAATCCAGAAGTACCTGTCTAACGACTTGACACCCAAAGGGATAGAAGGAATAACTCCGGCCGCCAATAAATCCGTCCAGAACCTGGATGCTTTAAAAGCATCACTTCAGCCGGTAGTAGCCGCTCTTGATGAAATAAAGACAGAGTTATATCATGAGAGTAAATAGGTACAAACCTCAACCGGCTCAAAAAGGGAGGATGGTATGTTGTGGACAATCAGCGTGATTCTGATAGTGTTGTGGCTGTTAGGTGTTGTGACTGCATATACGATGGGTGGCCTGATCCATATTCTGCTCGTAATTGCTATTATAGTAATATTGTTGCGCGTCATTCAAGGAAGGAAAGTTCTGTAGAACACGCAATTCCGATGCAGAAGAGTTTAGTACAACCCAAAAAGAGCGCATCTCGATCAAGCCATTCCACAAAGGTGTTGAAATAACACTTTAGGATTTGCACCCGCAGACAAGAACCACAAATAACTAAACCCGAAAATCTTCGCCTTTAAGGAGCTGGTTTCCGGGTTTACCGCTGAGAACCTGACTTAGTTTTACCAAATGAGTAATAGGTTTTGGGTGTTG
>JABBNX010000249.1 GCA_019352135.1 Pseudomonadota bacterium | reverse complement strand
CTTGGGTATGGTTACTTCCTACACCATGGGCGGCTTGATCCATATTCTGCTCGTATTTGCCATTATATTGGTGCTGGTAAACGTCTTTTCAGGGCGAAGGTCATGAATGCTTTGAAATTCCAGCATGGAATATAGTGACTCAAAAACTGTGCAAGCAACGTGTGAATAATTGCGACAATAAATATTCCATCACCTTATGTTGAGGTGTCATTGATGGCAACGAAAGCAAATAAAACAGGTGTACAGCAGGGATTTCATTATCAGGATATTGGAACCAGATTAACGTCAAGACATACAAAGGTGTAGTCCAGCTAAGCGTTTTGTTGTTTCGCAGCAGAGTATTAAAAGGACAGGAGAAGTTGCCAGCAGCGTTAGTGGGGTCGTATCGGTTAAAAACGATCTGAACGTAACGTAGCTGACTCCTACACCATTTAATTCACAACATTGGAAAGGAGAATGCCATGAAATCCAGCACGAAGGACCAAATGAAAGGTACGTTTCACGAACTGAAGGGAAAAGCCAAAGAGGCCGCCGGCAAACTAAGCAACAATCCAAAACTGGAAACTGAAGGCACATCTGAAAAGATTGACGGTGCAATCCAAAAAAAGGTCGGTCAGGTCAAGAAGGTTGTAGGAAAGTAGTGAGGGCGGAGAATCATGCATCCATGTACCGGTCAAAAAGCACTAAACGTAAAAGGGGAAATATTATGAAAAAGGAGATTTTAACAGGCAGTTTGATTCTGACATTTATGGCATGCGGAAATGCAATGGCCGTTGGTCCTGGCAAGACGCTGGAGTTTAAGGGCAGTTCAATGGGCACGGTAATTTTCGACGGAAGCGCACACAAAAATGCTGGCTTGACCTGTTCAGACTGCCACAATCCGGAGATGTTCCCCAAAATGAAGCAGGGTACAGTAAAGATAACCATGAATGACCTGTATGCCGGTAAATATTGCGGAAAATGCCATAACGGTAAAAAAGCCTTTTTGATTAAGAGTAATTGTACTCGCTGTCACCACAAGACTGATAGCAAGTAACCAGGTTTGATCACGGCATTTATTATGTTCAAGAATTTAAGGGCAAAGACCTTGCCGAACATGATGCCAATGTTAAGACTCACATCCCTACCGCCAGCGTAAGCATGCCAATAATTTGATTTTAATCCTGGTCGGAGGCGCTATGGAAACAAGCATGACGGGAATTTGATCCACAGCTTCCTATCGATCGGGCTCTCGGTCCTTATGGTCTGATGCCTATAGCGTAAACGCCTGGAGTCGAAAATGTTCTCGTTCCAAAGGTTCTTCCAAATAAGGTCGATCGGTTACCAGGAGTTGGGGAAACGCGTATACCACAAGGTGATTGAGGCTGAGTGTTCAGAACATGCCGCAGCCATGGCTTTTTATTTTCTCTTCGCGATGTTTCCCTTTTTCCTCTTTCTAACAACAGTCATCGGCTATCTTCATATTCCACATTTGCTGGAATACGTGCTAAACAGCGCCGAGAGATTGCTGCCCGCCCAGGTCTTTGATCTGTTCCAGGACAATATCCGAGAACTTTTCAGCAACAAAAAACGAGGGCTGCTCTCTATTGGATTTCTCCTTGCCCTGTGGGCTTCGTCTAAAGCTGTCATCTCGATGATGAAGGCCATGAATAAAGTATGCTCAGTTAAGGAAGGAAGACCATTTTGGAAGATGCGGCTAACAGCTTTTTCCCTGGTGATTGGACTTTCGGTACTGTTTTTTCTGGCGCTGGTTCTGCTCATATTCGGAACTAAAATTGTCAGTTTCATCACCGCAATGTTGAATCTTGGGGATGAGTTTCGGATAATCTGGAACCTGATGATTATCCCGGTGATACTGTTGCTGCTGTTGCTGGCAGTCGCAACCATTTATTTTTTCGCGCCTGACGTAAAACAAAAAAGGAAATGGATCACTTCGGGCACGGTATTCGCGATCTTATGCTGGATAGGTGCATCTTTTGCTTTCTCTTACTACATCAAAAATTTCAGTTCCTACGACAGGACCTACGGCAGTTTGGGCGCCGTAATCATCCTCTTGATGTGGCTGTATGTCAGTGGCTTCATCATTTTGGTGGGAGCTGTAATAAATTCAGTGATTGAGCATGGCTTAAATGAGGGGAAAACGCCTGTTATTCGCACTAAAGCGGAGGCCGACAATGAGCACTTCGACGGTAAAACGAAGGAATAAATATCTGGCTGGGCGCTAAGGTAATTGTTCTTACGTGATGGTTTTATAGCATGTCTCCTTAGTTGTGACTTTATCAGTGTAAAGAGCGTGAATTTATCGGAGCGGGGTTTGAAGAGATGAAAACTATAGTCATTTTCGGCGCGGGTATATCAGGATTGAGTGCTGCCCATGAATTAGCCCGATTAGGATATAAAGTTTCAGTCTATGAAGTTGCCGACCAAGCGGGTGGATTCTTTAGAAGTGCACGGCTTCGTAAAGACAATATGCCTACGGAATATTCTTGGCATGGCATGGGACCCTGGTATCATAATGCTTTTGATCTAATGCAGCAGATTCCTTTTAACGATAAAGGAAGCATCTACGATATGGCCCTTTCGCGCCCGCTTGATTTCGGAATTTTCCCGGATAACGATATAGCTAAATTTTACGATGGCCTCAAAAGTATTCCTACTATGTTCAGGATGAACAGATGGGAGTTTGTTAAATGGTCTTACTTGATGTTGAAAACATGGACTTCCAACAATAGAAGCAACATAAAATATGACAAACTCAATGCCGCGCAGGCATGGAAACCATTACTTAAAGAAACTGCCTATAAAACCTGGCGTTCCTGTTTTGGTCCCTGGATCGGCTCGGATTGGTCCAAGGTTTCATTGCAGACTGCCGGTGACTTTTTCAAAAAACAGCTGACATCAAAACCACCGCACCATCATAAAGCGGATCAGGATGGTCCCGCGTGGACACAAGGCGCCGGGATCGGCTGGCTGCTGTTTAAAGGTCCCAGTAGTGAATACTGGTTTGACCCCTGGGTCAAATATCTGGAAGAAAAAGGGGTGACATTCTATTGGGAAAAGGCTCTCACGAAATTGGAGTTTGACGGAACCAGTATTATCTCTGCTTATTGTGGCGAAGAAAAAATTCTGGGCGACAGCTACATCTTGGCGATTAATCCTTTTTTTGCGGCTGATATTTTAAGCGAGACCCCTGAACTTGAGCGGCAGGGTGAGTTGAAATTGTTCAAACCGCTTATTAAAGGAGGTCCCCACACGCAAGTTTCTTTTAGGGTGGCGTTTTCAGAAAAGATTAAATTCCCCAGGGTGAGAACAGCCGTGGTGGTAAGTGATTCCGAATTCAATTTAACCCTTTTCGCCGAAGAGCAAGTCTGGGACAAAGATGTGGATTTAGGGCAAAACATTAAATCTCTTTGGACGGGCACTTCTTGCATCAGCAGCGTTCCGGGGAGGATTTACCATAAGCCGGTAGATATTTGCACAAAAGAAGAATTTATCGAAGAGGTTAAGGCTCAAATCTTTAGTTGCGGCGCGCTCGATACATTAATCAAAGAAGCTAATAACGGTAGAGGATTAAAAGAGTTTTCCATTGAAAAAATAGAAGTTTGGTCTGAGTGGGTTTTTTCCAGAGAAGGAATTAAACCTCTGCAACCGAAGTGGGTTAATACAACTGATACCCAAGCATATCTGCCCTCCCAAAAAACTCCGGTTTCAAACCTGTTTTTAGCCGGAGCCCACACCAAAACTCAGGCTCAGGTATGGAGTATTGAAGGAGCCGTGGAAAGCGGCAGAAGAGCCGCCAAAGCGATTGACGACCGGGTTCAGGTTTTAGATCAGTATCAACCTCTGTTGACAA
>JABBNX010000248.1 GCA_019352135.1 Pseudomonadota bacterium | reverse complement strand
AGCAGGGTCGTGATTGACGGTCAGTTCTGCCATGGCAAAATTAACCACGGCACTCTGCACCCCTTCCCGTACGGCCAGATCCTTTTCGATCCGGGAAGCGCAATTGGCACAGGACATCCCGCTAATCGGGATGGTGAAGGTTTCCTTGTTCACGATTGTTACCTCTAATTAAAATGCCCCCGCACGAAATGTCCCCAGGTGATTTTTATGGCCGATGCAATGGGGAGCGCCAGCAGGATGCCCCAGAATCCGAGTGTTTCACCGAGAGCCATGACCATGATAATGGTTACCAGCGGATTCAGATTCATCGATTCCTTGAAAATCAGCGGTTTTATAACATAACCCTCGACAAAGTAGATCACGGCAAATGCAAAGATGGTCTGACCGAGCATGGCTACGGACTGGAATTTAAACCAGGCAAAAAAGAGCGCCGGCAGAGTCGCAATAATCACCCCGATGAAGGGGAGGATTGAGGCGACGCCGGCAAATGCGCCGCATAAGATCGGATGGGGAATTCCGAGAGCAAAAAGAGCGCCCGTTGCAAACAGCGCAACAATTATGGACACCACGACCTGGCCGCGCAGATACCCACCGATACTGCTGTTGACCTCGCGGGCAATATCTACAATCTGACTGCGCCTGCCTTCAGGGAGCCAGGAGATCAATGTCTCAATGACGGTCTGCTTGTAGTAGAGCATGAAAAATACCAGGATCGGTGACAGTACGATGTTGAAGAGATTGAAAAAGATGCGGGTCCCGAAGCTGTAGGCCCAGAATCCGGTCTTTTCTGTCGCATTGTCAATGTTGGCGGACGCTTTGTCCAGCAGCCACACTATTTCATCCGATCCATAGCGGTCAGGCAGACGGCTTTTCCATTCCAGCGCGACCTGTTTGATTTTCAGAATATAGGACGGCAGATCAAGGATGAAAGAGTTCCAGCTGATGGTGACGGCAGGCAAGATGAAGGCCAGAAAGAAAACAGTCAAAATCCCCAAAACTATATACAGGAGCCCCAGAGCGTACATTCTTTTCAACCCGCGCTGTTCGGCTCTTACGAGAATGGGGTCGAGAAGGTAGGCGATAACCCAGGAAAGGAGAAAACAGGAAATAGTATGTTGCAGTGCGTATCCGGCTGCAGCCAGCAGACAGAAAAACAGTATTGTGGCAATAAACCTGCCGTAATCGTTGCGTGGCGCGTGAGCGTGGTGGATGTGCTCCATGGTTTCCCCTAAACGTGCTTCGGATCCTGCAGGAACACATCGGCTGTAAACAGGTTATTTTCTTCCATCCATATTTTAACGCGATTGGAAAGAAACTTATCCTTCCATAAAGCAAATCGATCTTCCTCATGCGGATAGAATGAGAGGATATCTTCGATCTTTCCGTATGGATTTCTGCCTGCCAGCGAGATGTGCAGCAGGTCAAGTAATTCAGGATCTGAAATCTGTGCGATAAATTCCATCATAATATGGCGCTCACTATGATAGTCAAAAGGGGGGATTTCCAGGAAACGCTCACCATTATTCTTGAGTTGCTGCCGGACATCATTGCTATCGGATGTAGAAGGAACAAAGAATATTTCGCCGGTAAACCGGTCAAGAAAATAGGCCTTGTCAGGCTGCCCGCTGGTAAAAGCGCCGAGCAGATCCTCCCACGATATTTCAACACTGTGAATCTTTGCCATTTAACGTCTCCTTCTGTTCTTCTTGTTGACTTTTTACTGTTGATCGAAGCACAATCTGCACCATGCGAGTCATTTTTATAGCTGATGCCCATCTTGTGTCACCGAACGACACCAACTTTCGCCTGCTGCTTCGTTTTCTGAGTGAACTGGAGGGGGAACTGGATGTCCTCTATATTATGGGCGACCTGTTTGATTTCTGGCTGGGCTTCCCGTCTCATCCTTTCACCCAGTACAACCCGGTACTTGACGCATTGGAACGCGTGGTCGCACGCGGCTGCAGGCTGGTATATTTCGAAGGAAACCATGATTTTCATCTGGGAACAATTTTTTCGCAGCGGCTGAAAGCAGAGATTCATACCGGACCTGCCATAGAATATATACAGGGAAAACGGTTATATGTCTGCCATGGTGATCAGATCAACAGAGAAGATCTCCTCTACCGCCTGCTCCGATGTCTGCTCCGAACCGGTCTGGTGGCTGCCAGTGTCAGCCATTTCCCCCCTGCGTGGGCAGAAATAATCAGGAGGCGTTTGCAAAAGCAAAGCCAGGCCGGTTATACTGTGAAAACGGCCCGTTGGAACTACCGCCAGATCCTTTTAGACTTTGCCCGTATGCTGCAGAAGCAAGGGTATGACGGACTTGTCACCGGCCACTTCCATCTTGCTCTGCGGGAAGACATCCCGGGGTCGACCTTTGCCGTCTTGTCGCTTGGAGACTGGATGGAACAGTTTACCTATGGAGAAATGCAGGACGGAGAGCTGCAGCTCAAGATATACCCCGCCGATCGCTCTATTTTCTGAAAAACTCTTCCAAAGCCTGCTCTCCAACCTGAGAAGCCTTTATCTTCCATTTATTTTGATTGATAACCAGGGCTACCAGCGCAATCCGAGGATTTTGTATCGGTGCAAAGGCCGCAAACCATGAGTAATGTCCCTTGGGGTCTGTGCCGTCAATTGATCCTGTTTTGGCTGCTACGGGGACATTCAGCCTCAGTCGGCCATAGCGGTCGTGAAACGCTTTGCGGCCGGTGCCGGTTAAGACGGTTCTGGAAAGCATTCGCGTTAATGACGCCGATGTCTCGGGTGTGACCAGTCGCCGCAGTGCATGCGGAGCAAATGATTCCTTTTCAACTCCGTGGGCATCGACGATGCTGCTGGTCAGGCCCGGGACCATCATTTCCCCCCCGTTAGCTATCGCCGATATGATCACCGCAGCGTGCAGCGGAGAAATTTTAACGTCATGATCCAGGCCTGCTCCCATCAGTCTCAGATCGTGATTATTGGCTGGTGCTCCAGCTTGACTTGGTTTGGCCGGGGTACCCGGTAGAAGTTCCTGATTGAATCCGAAACGGTACACAAATTCCATTACTGATGATTTGCCGGCAAAGTCGCTTGCGACACGTCCATAAACCGGATTGATCGATTTGCCCATGGCATGAGTGACATCCATACGATTGTTCCTGCCGTGAGGACTTGCATCCCAGTACCGCGGGTTTTCCGAATAGGAGCCGCCGCGAAACTCGATCACTGATTCGGGTGTGATCTTATGGCTTTCAAGCGCTGCAGAGGCGGTGATAATCTTGAACAGTGAGGCCATCGGATACAGCTCGTAGGGAGAACGTTTCGCCCATACCGGGTCAATTGATGAATAGGCGGTCATGCCAAGAATACGGCCTGATGCCGGCTCTATGGCGACAAAAACTCCGTATGGCACCTGATTCTTTTCCAGAAAATCATAGACTCGTTGCTGCAATTCTCCTTGAATAGTATAGATGTGCTGTGTCCCTTCAGGGGTTCGGACAGACACGCGCGAGCCGTTGACCTCTGCCGTCGCGAGTAGATCGCTGGCGATCTCGAAACGTTTGGCTGAAACAGGCGGCTTGGCTGCTTCAGCGGGCTTTGCCTTTGCCTGGCGGAGTCCCAGAAAGCAGAGCGGTGCCAGAGCCAGAACAATTGAAATAAACAACAGTGCCAGTTTCAACTGCTGAAGACGTTTCCCTGTTGGAAGAGACAGTCGTGGCCGTGCCGGCACGCCCGTCGTGTTAAGGCGCTTGTTCTGCGAGCCGTAGCTGAAAAATTTGAAACCGGTGCCTGCTTTTTTTTGTGATAAATGTTTTAAATCCTGCATGGTGTCCTGAAATGAAAGTAATTTTTGAACTATAACGTCAAGCG
>JABBNX010000046.1 GCA_019352135.1 Pseudomonadota bacterium | reverse complement strand
CGCCAAAAAGGTGACTATATGGAAGAAACCGAAGTGACAATAAAGGATATTGAAGAAATCAGGCCGATAGCAGAAGAGTTTGTGGCAGGTGTAGAAAAGTACCTGAGTCAGGATGCTAAAGCGGTTGAAGTGTGATACATAGTGTGGTACAAAATAGACAAGAAATTTAACGGCGGTAAGATTTTTAAAGTGAAATCAGTATTGTTATTGGTAGGTTGTAAATACATGCTGATTCATGAATAATGTGGGGTCTGGTCCCTCTAGCCACCCCAAAAATTCAAAAGCTACGTCAACCGACGTGGCTTTTTTTTATTCAATCACCCTCCCATCGTTTTGCGTCAGTACTATAGGTTGAATCTAATCTGTTTTTACGTTACTTTTAATAAAATCATTTAAAGGGGGTAGGGTATGGGTACTGAAACCTGTTCACGTTCTTTTTTTCAGGGGGCCATTATTTGCCTGTGTTCATTATTAATTGTTTCTGTACTTTACGGATCCAGTGCTGCTACTGAAAATAATGGTATGCTGATAGTCGGCATGGAATTGGCCTACCCGCCTTTTGAGATGACTGACACGAAAGGCCAACCGACCGGCGTGAGTGTTGATCTGGCCAAGGCGCTTGGCACAGCATTGGGAGTACAGGTGCGGATACAGAATATGGCCTTCGATGGCCTGATCCCATCTCTAAAAACCGGTAAGATCGATCTGATCATTTCGTCGATGACTGCCACTGCAGAGCGGGCCCAGTCAATTGATTTTTCCGATCCGTATCTACATACCGGCCTCTGCCTGCTGGTGCGTAAAAATTCTCCTGTTCTGGGTATCTCTGATCTGGACAAGCCAGGTATGACAGTGGCGGTTAAAAAAGGGACGACCGGACACACCTATGCCAGAAAACAGTTGCATTATGCCAGGGTACTTGTTCTTGACAAGGAAGCGGCGGCTGTGCTTGAGGTTGTACAGGGGAAGGCAGATGCCTTTATTTACGATCAGATGTCTACTTACAGCAACTGGCAACGCAACCCGATGACCACCCGCGCTATCCTGAAGCCGTTTCAGCAGGAATCGTGGGCCATCGGCATCCGCAAGGGGAACGACCCGCTTAAAACGCGCATCAACGTTTTTTTGAAGGAGTATCGAGCCAAGGGTGGATTTGAAAAGCTCGGTGATAAGTGGCTGAAGGAACAAAAACTGCAGTTCAAGCGGCTCGGCTATCAGTTCTTCCTGTAGCCCTCCTGATAAACAGGACACGTACGTTCGCGAAATATTTTTGCGAAAATATGCAGAAATAGTTTCTGACGTACTAAAGGAGCAACATCATGGGGCGATTGGTGTCGTTGATGTGGTTTACGCCAGATGATGGCACTACAGCGCCGTTGGCATCGCGGATAGCGGCGTTTACCGTTGTTTTTCTCCTGATTTCCGCCATCTTCTGGTTTGCCTTCAACCAGCTTCAATATGGCTGGAACTGGCATGCGGTCTGGCAGTACCGGCAGAAGTTCCTGCAGGGGTGGCTGGTCACAGTACTGATTTCGGTCGCCGCTCTCTGTCTCAGCCTGCTGATCAGCATTTTTTTTGCCCTTGCCCGCCGTTCACGATTCTTGCCGCTTCGCTATCTGGCAATACTCTATGTTGAAGTGGTGCGTGGGACGCCGCTGTTGGTGCAGATCCTGGTGTTTTTTTATGTGGTGGCGGATGCTTTTGGCATCAGCAACCGTTATGCAGTCGGGATCTTGACCCTGGCACTTTTCGCTGGAGCCTATCTGAGCGAGATCATTCGGGCCGGTATTGAGAGCATTGGCGAGTCACAACTGGAATCTGCACACGCCATCGGCCTGACTACCTTCCAGACCTACCGTTTTGTCATACTCCCGCAGGTGGTGAGGAGGATTCTACCTCCATTGGCGGGGCAGTTTGCTTCACTGATCAAGGATTCGTCACTGCTGTCAATTATTGCCGTCAGTGAGTTTACACTCAACGCCCAAGAGGTCAACGCATTCACTTTCAGTACGCTGGAAAGCTATCTGCCGTTGGCGGTAGGGTATCTGCTGCTGACATTCCCTGTTTCGCTGCTCAGTCGTTATCTGGAACAAAAATACCGTTATGCAACTTAGACTTACTAATCTTACCAAAACCTTTGGTCAGCACCGGGTTCTGGATGATATCTCCATTGACCTGCCGGAAGTCCATGCCCTCGTTGTGATCGGTCCCTCCGGCGGCGGCAAGACGACATTGTTGCGCACTATCGCCGGGTTGGAACGGCCTGATTCCGGAGAGGTGTTCATTAACGGGGAAATGCTGCATTTTGATGAGGTCAGTCTTTTAAGGCATCGTCGCAGCATAGGTACGGTCTTTCAGTCTTTCAATCTGTTTCCACACCTGACTGCGCTTGAAAACGTTATTTTGCCGCTGGAGCAGGCCCAGGGGTATGGGCATTATCAGGCTCTTGAAGCCGCACAGGCAATCTTGAAACGCTTTCAACTTGAGGAGCACGCGGATAAGAAGCCTGCCCAATTATCCGGTGGCCAGCAGCAGCGGGTGGCAATTGCGCGAGCCATTTCCATCAAACCCCGCTTTTTGCTGTTCGATGAACCAACCTCGGCCCTCGATCCGGAGATGACCTCAGAGGTGCTGGATATTATCGGGGAGTTGCGGGATGAAGGACGTGACCTGCTGCTTGTTACACATCATATGGGTTTTGCCCGTACAGCGGCAGACCATTGCCTGTTTGTGGCAGAGGGAAGAATCGTGGAAAGCGGCCCAGTCGAACGTTTATTTGCCGAGCCGCTCAGCAGAGAGCTTAATCATTTTTTTGGAAGAGTAATGCGATATTGATTAACTATCACCCGACTTCAGTGTATTCTCTGACGCGAAACTCTGCACCCAGGGATTCCGCCAGTAACCGGCAGGCCGTGATGTCAACACCCGGCACTGTTACAGCCGTGGCTACGACGTGTGAAATATGAGCGGATGCAGCCTTGATAAAGTCGCAGACCCCGGAAAATCCGGCTTCACCGAAAGGGGTGTTGCAGAGACGGCTGTACGTTGCTGCATCGGGAGCATTCAGGCTGACCGATATGCTGTCCACCAGATCTGCCAATTCAGGCAGAATATCCCGCCCATGTGCCAGGTTGGCCTGACCATCTGTATTGATTCGGATATGGTAGCCGCGGGCCTTGAGGGCGGCTGCGACGAGTTTGACCAGGTCCAGGCGGATCAGGGGTTCTCCATAACCGCAAAACACCACCTCATTGATTCCCTCCGGTTGACCGATTGCCGCCATTACCTCATCAAATGATGGCTCACTGTTCAGCATCAGATTGTGCCCTTTTACCGTAAAATCATCAAATTTGGGGCAGAAACTGCAGTGGTTTGAACAGCGATTCGTGATATTTAAATAGAGCGAGTTACGAATTTTATAGGCAATTTTTGTCGATTGGTCCCCGAGGTTGATTCCGAACAGATCGCTGGCATTTTTAGTTGTAATGCGGGCGACGTCCTCCAGGGTCAACCCTTTTACTTCGGCAAGTTTCTCGGCAGCCAACCGGACGTAAGCAGGTTCATTGCGACTACCGCGATGCGGGACAGGGGTCAGGTAGGGGCAGTCTGTTTCTACCAGCATGCGATCGATGCTGACGGCGCATACTACATCCCGCAAGTTTTTGTTGCTAGGGTAGGTGATTGTTCCCGGTATTGAAATATGGAACCCGAGTGTGAAAGCTTCGGAAGCCATGACGGCGTCGCCGGAAAAACAGTGGAGAACGCCTTTTCGTACCGTTTCTTCCCGCAGGATTGCCATGACACGATCATGGGCCTCGCGATCATGAACAATAACCGGTTTGTTCAGATCAGCTGCAATCCGGAGAAAACGTCGAAAAACAAGTTCCTGAAGGTCACGAGGTGAACGGTCCCGATAGAAATCAAGCCCGATTTCTCCAATTGCAACAACCTTGGCACTGGAAACCGCCATGGTACGGATGATGTCATAACACTCATCGGTAACCCTTCCGGCGTCATGTGGGTGGATACCGACGGCAGCATAAAGATGTGGATATTTTTCAGCAAGCTCGACTGATTCGCGACTCGATTCGATATCGGTGCCAACCACCAGAATGGCTGCCACGCCGGCATCTTCGGCACGCTGTAACATGTCATCGAAGTCCCCGGCATAGTCACGGTAGTATATGTGGGAATGTGAGTCAATCAGGACCGGCTTTTGATGCGACATTATTACCCCTTTAATTCTTCTTTAAGTCCTTCAACAACCGCTTTGACTTCGGCAATCATGTCGGCGGCCTGGATTGATGTTTCATATTTCAGGTATTTTTCAAAATACGCTATTGCGTCGGCAGTACGGTCCTGATCCATGCAAATGCCCCCCAGTGTCAGGTACGCCATGCTGTAGGTCTGATCACATCGAACCGCTTCAAGGCATTCTTCCTCTGCTTCTTCAAGTTCCTCCAGGTCATAATACAGTTCACCCAGGTTGAAATGGCCAGCCGGGTCTTCGGGATCAAGTTCCACCCCTTTGGTAAAGGCGGCGATGGCTCCATCGACATCTCCTTGCCCGTAAAGTGCATCTCCCAAGGCATTGAGCGCAAAAACGTTGTCCGGTTCAAGCTCAAGAGCCTGACGAAAGGCACGGATAGCATCATCACAGCGATCCTGGCTGTTATAGACCAGGCCAATACTGACCAGCGCATCGGCGTCTTTCGGGTCGATATCCAGAACTTTTTTGTAGCAGGTGAGCGACTCCTTGTGGTCACCTGCTTCGAGCAGCATGTCCCCCAGTGTTGTTAAGGCATCAGCATCTTCCGGCGACAATTTGAGCCCTTCACGGTAGCGGGCTATGGCGTCATCCAGGCGCCCGTCTTCAGCCAACGCATCTCCAAGATAGAACCAGCTGTCTGATCGGCTTTTGTCGCTGTCCAAATATCCTTCAAAGATTGAAATAGCTTGTTTAACATCTCCCTGATCGAGAAGATCAAGTCCTTTTTGTACTGTTGCATTCAATTCAGTATTACTCATGTTTTATTCCTTTTATTTCATTATGTAATATAAGTGCATTCCAATGTAATTTTTTTGTATCTAGGTAACCAAATCGACTATCAGTCCTTTGATACCGATAACTTTTGCAGTTATGGCCATGGGATCTCGATTTTCTTTGATAATAAGATTGTAAAGATTGTCAGCTTCCCGATTAATCACAGTGATTATTTCGTAACAACGCGGATTCTGAGGTGTACCTCCAGTTTTGTCCAGGCGATATGCCTCATTAGTAACTTTTTTTGCAAGTTTGCTCAACAGATCACGAAAATGCTTAAAGTTTGCGAGCGTTGGTTCAGTAGTCAGTAGATTTCCTGTTTTCTCAATGTCTGCTCTGAGGTTTTCAACTTCATCCTGATACGATGATATTTCCTCCTCATGCTGGCTCAATTCATTTGCAAAGAATGAATTCATTATTTTTTTTACTGGTGAAGAACGTTTCTTATTCTTATCAAGTTCTCTTACTGATGATGAGTCCAAAATGCGCATTATTTCACTCCAATCAGCAATTTCCACTTTTTGTGAACAGTATCATACTTGAATGCAATCAGCAATTGATGCAAAAACGCAACAATGAGTTTAAACCATGATTCACTTGTGCTAGTATTCATAAAGTTGACTTATGGAAAGGAATTTTGGTCGTATGGATCCCAGTGTTTCACCGGAAGAGCGGAAAAAAAGGTTTCGTGAAGCGCTTGTCATCGTTTTTGCGATTGTATTAATTGCTTTTCTGACCAAGACTGAAATTAATCTGACCCAGTTGAGTGCAGACGCCAAGCTGGGGAGCAATATTGCTATTTTTGCTGTAATCAATATTGTTATTCTTCTGGTTATTTTGCTGGTGTATCTGGTCAGCCGCAATGTCGTGAAACTCTTTGTAGAGAGTCGCACAAATCCATTTGCAAAAAAGCTTCGAACAAAACTTGTCCTTTCTTTTGTCGCCCTGTCACTTGTCCCAACTCTTCTGCTATTTTTTGCCGCTGCCGGATTTATAAATAATACCGTTCAAAATTGGTTTAACACTCAGGTTGAAACTTCATTAAGTGAGTCGCTTGAAGTAGCGCAGACCTACTACAAAAGCTCAGCTCTAAATTCGATGTATTACGGTAAACAGATCAGCAACTTTATTAAAGATAGAAAATTGCTGAATGATACAAATCTTCCTCAACTCAAACAGCTTATTCATCAGAAACAGAATGAATATAATCTGGGAGTAGTTGAGGTGTACTCAGCTCAGCGTGAGGAACTGGTCCGTGCTTCGAATCCGGCCGTTCCGAAAGGTGAGTTTACTAATCCATCGTCAGAAGATATCAAACGCGGGCTGGCTGGTGAGGCTCTGACCAGGGTGAACCAGGCAGGAAAAGCTGACTTAATACGGGGGATTGTGCCGATTCACTCAACCTGGAATGAGTCGGATATAGTTGGCGTCGTAGTTGTTAATTATTACGTGCCGTATTCACTTGTAAACAAAATGAAAGAAATCACCTCTTCATACCATGAATTTCGCCAGCTCAAAATCCTGAAAAATCCGATCCGGATCGCGTATATCGTTACACTCTTTTTAATTGCAATGGTGATTATATTCTTTGCGTACTGGATGGGTGTCTATCTGGCAAACAGTATGACGAGACCGCTTCAGGAACTGGTTGACGCAACCCATGCCGTAGCGGGTGGCAATCTTGATGTCAGGATAGAGTCCTATTCAGCGGATGAAATTGGAATGCTGGTTCAGTCATTCAATCTCATGACAGAGGATTTATGTACGAAACAAAATGCGCTGAATGTCTCTAATGTAGAATTACTTCGCAGTAACCAGGAAATCGAACGTCGTCAGCAGTATATGGAAATTGTGCTGCGTAATATTGCAGCCGGTGTGATTTCAATAGACAGCGAGGGAGTGTTGCGTACGATTAATACATCTGCCGAGCGCCTGCTAGGTTTAAGTTCTGCGAATGTCCTGGGGAAAAATTACCGCGAGGTTGTCTCTGGTAAGCACTTAGAAATGGCTTCGGAATCTATCCGGGAATTGTTACAGTCGAAGCAGGGAACAATCAGTAAACAGATTTTTCTTGACCTGAATGGTGCTCGTCTTGCTCTTCAGTTACATTTGACGTTGCTACGTGCCGGAAATGGCGAAATTGTTGGAATGGTAGCCGTTCTTGACGACTTAACACAGATGATGCGAGCTCAACGTATGGCAGCATGGCGTGAGGTTGCTCGTAGAATAGCTCATGAAATCAAAAATCCGTTGACCCCGATTCAACTCTCTGCCCAACGTCTCAGAAAACGCTATCTTTCCCGCTTTAGCGATGATGAAAAAGTCTTTGACGAGTGTACCGAGATGATAATTAAATCGGTCGACGACTTGAAAACTCTTGTTAACGAGTTTTCAAATTTTGCCCGTATGCCCGCAATACAACCCGAACCAAATAATCTCAACAGGGTGATTCGTGAGTCTTTGACACTTTATCAGGAGGCACATCGAGGTGTTAAATTTGTCATCTCAACTGATGCCAAAATGCCGCTTCTAATGATTGATCGTGACCAGATTAAGCGTGTGCTTATCAATATTCTTGAAAATGCCGTAGCTGCCATGGAGGAACATGGCACTGTTACCCTGTCGACATTCTTTGACGATGTCTTGAAAATGGCGGTTATCAGTATTTCTGATGATGGACCGGGAATTCCAACGGAAGACAAGTCGCACTTGTTTGAACCATATTTTTCAACCAAAAAGAGTGGCACGGGACTCGGTTTAGCCATAGTGAACAGCATTGTGACTGACCATGGCGGTTTTGTACGAATACGTGACAATATACCGCACGGAGCCGTATTTGTTGTAGAGTTGCCGGCTGGATAAAAATATTAGCACGAGGAGTAAACATGCAGCATACAATTTTGATAATTGATGATGAAAAGGATATCAGAACAGCGTTGGCCGGAATTCTTGAGGATGAAGGTTATCAGGTTCTGACTGCGGAAAGCGGTGCTGAAGGTATTGAATGTGCTCGACAGGAGCTTCCAGACCTGATTCTGCTCGATATTTGGATGCCCGGTATGGATGGTTTGGAAACACTTGAAAAACTTAAAGGGCAACTTCCTCAAATTACAGTCATCATGATTTCCGGACACGGAACGATTGAAACAGCGGTTCGTGCCACCAAACTGGGAGCTTTTGATTTTATTGAAAAGCCACTTTCGCTCGAAAAAGTCCTGATCAGCGTTGCTAACGCGCTGCAGTTGCAAAAACTAAAAGTAGAAAATGCCGAGCTCAAACGTTCAGCTTCTATTGAATATGAACTTATCGGTGATTCTCCGGTAATTGTTGCCATGCGGGAACAGATTCGACGCGTAGCCTCAGTTTCAACATCTGTACTGATAAGCGGTGAGAACGGTTCTGGAAAAGAAATGATCGCATGCTCGATTCATTGCAATAGCCCGCGACGGGAACGACCTTTTATTGTTGTACACTGTTCTGCTATTCCGGCTGAATTGATCGAGAGTGAGCTGTTCGGCCACGAAAAAAGTGCCTTCATCGGTGCCACGTCACATAAAAAAGGTCGCTTTGATCAGGCTGATGGAGGTACGTTGCTTCTGGATGAAATAGGCGAATTACCACTCAACACCCAATTAAAAGTTCTTCGTTTTATTCAAAACCAAAGCTTTGAACGAGTCGGAGGAATCCGTTGCCTTGCCGCTGATATTCGAATAATTGCTTCTACTACACGATCTCTTAAACAGGATATGGCTTCTGGGAAGTTCAGCACTGATCTATATTATCAATTGAGTACTATACTATTTCGAGCTCCATCATTGCGTGAACGACTGGAGGATATCGGGCCGCTTGTTCAGCATTTTGTTACTCATTTCTTTCGCCGGGAAGGTGGAGAAACAAAAGCTTTTCTACCGGGGGCGCTTGACAAGCTGCAGCACTATTCGTGGCCTGGCAACCTGCGTGAATTGAAAAATGTGGTCGAACGTATACTGATCGTTGCTCCTGGGCGAGTTATTTCAGCTGAGGATATTCCTGACTTATCGGGAGAAATCTTAATCGGGTCAGGCCATGCTCCTGTGCATGCCCGATCGGCCCTCCGTGATGCCCGGGAAGATTTTGAACGGGAATTTATTATTCAGAAGCTCGAGGAGAACGACTGGAATATTTCCCGAACTGCCGAATTGATTGAACTGGAACGCAGCAATCTACATCGTAAAATCAAAAGTTATGGGATTGATGTACGGAGATAAATGTGACGTTGCTTGTCGGGAGTGCGCGGGCTCAGGTAAGCCCGCGATTTCTGAATAATCTCATCAAAAGAACTCCCATGATCGAGAGACACAGGCCTACGCAAAAAAACAAGTAGCCAATTGCTCTCCCTTCTCCCCATCCCAAGAGATCTTTGTTTTTCATAAAAAAAATCAAGACAAGTCCACCGAATGTGCTTATGCCGCCAATTATGTATACTGCAAAGGCAATTATTGCCATGCCGATTCCCTGTTTATTGGCCATTTGTCACCTCTTCCGGAGTATCAATTGTTTAGTAGTTCACGCAGTTTTGCACCAATGTTATTTTCCCTTATCATTGCTTCACCGATCAAAAAAGCTTTGGCTCCATCGGCCTGTAGCCGGGTGATATCATCGCTATTGTGAATTCCGCTTTCAGCTACAAGCAGGCGCTCTGACGGCACCATACGTGCCAGTCTCCCTGTGGTGTTCAGATCAGTAACAAACGTCCGCAAGTTTCGGTTGTTAACACCGATTAGAGTGCAGTCGGTCTGGAGTGCCATTTCCATCTCAGTTTCATCATGTACCTCCAGCAGCACATCAAGGTGAATCTCTTTCGCAACGCTGTAAAACTCGCGTAAAGTATTCAAATCAAGTATGGAGGCAATCAGCAGAATTGCGTCGGCGCCGGCGACGCGAGCCTCAAAGATCTGGTATGGATCACAGATAAAATCTTTACGCAAAAGTGGCAGTGATACCATCTCACGAATCAGGGCCAGGTAGCGCAGATGGCCGAAAAAAAATTGTTCATCGGTCAAGACCGAAAGGCAGGTAGCGCCGCTATCCTGGTAGATTCCGGCTATTTCCAGTGGGTCAAAATCTTCGCGGATGACTCCTTTGCTTGGAGACCCCTTTTTGACTTCGGCAATGATGGCTGTCCAATCCGAGGCGACCGCTTCCCGTAGATGGCGTTCAAAGCCGCGGGGCACGTCTTCCAGGTCGCCTATACGCGCTTTTAGTTCAGTAATCGATGTGTTTACCTTGGCAGCGGCCACTTCTTCCCGCTTGTGGGCAACAATTTTTTTAAGAATATCAGGTGTGTCTGTGGTCATGAGAAATCTTTCCGATCTAGTTTGCTTAGCTGGTTGTAAATGAGGGCAAAGTGCGATGAAACCATCATCGACATTTTACTGGATTTATACTGCAACAATATCAATATTTACTGCTAACACTGGTTGGTGAGTGTCGCCAACTTTTTCAACTGTTGCAAGGCTCGCCCTGAGTCAATAGCTTCAGCCGCCAGTATGATGCCTTCCTTCGGTGTGGTTGCTTTTCCGGCAGCTACCAGGGCAAAAGCGGCGTTCAAAAGAACGATATCTCTCCGAGGACTCAGTTCTCCGGCCAAAACCGCCTTCACAATTGTGGCATTGGTGTCGGCATTCCCCCCTTTGAGCACTTCCATAGAGCAACGGGACAGGCCAAGCTGTTCTGGGGTGACAGTTAATATTTTTATGCCCTCCTGAGTTACCTCGGCCACCAATGTTTCGCCGGTCAGAGTTATCTCGTCCATGCCGTCTGATCCATATACTACGAAGCCGTGGCGGCACCCGAGTTTGTGAAGCACACCGGCCAGCTTTTCCACCAGGTTGGCACGGTAGACACCCATAACCTGACAGTCCGCTCCGGCCGGGTTGGTCAATGGGCCGAGAATATTGAAAATAGTGCGGATGCCGATTTCGCGACGCGGTCCAATGGCATGTTTCATGGCGCCGTGCAGGGCAGGGGCAAAGAGGAACCCGATGCCAATCTTGTCAATACAGCTTTCCACCAGATCGGGCGTTATTTCCAGGTTAATGCCCAGCTTTTCCAATACATCAGCACTGCCACAGACAGAAGAAACCGAACGGTTACCGTGTTTAGCAACCTTTACACCGCATGCAGAGACAACGAAGGAAACGGTAGTGGAGATATTGAAGGTATTAGTGCCGTCGCCGCCGGTGCCGACCACATCCAGGATGGTCTCCCGGTCAATGTTGATATCATCCCGGTCAATATCAAGCACGCCTCTACCGACTCGAATCGGTGTGGCATGGTCGCGCATAACGCGTGCCGCGCCGGTGATCTCTTCGATGGTTTCTCCCTTCATGCGCAGGGCGGTGATAAAAGCTCCGATCTGTGCCGTGGTGCACTCACCGGACATAATCTGATTCATGACCTCGATCATCTCTTCTTCAGTCAGGTTTTCGCGTTCGACGACCTTGGCTATGGCTTTTTTTATCACTTCCGTACCTCCATATGAAAAAAGGGGATGTTGCCATCCCCTTACGGCTGTTATGTAATCTACAGGAGAAACTAGACCCCTTTTTTAATCTTGCTGATTGCCTCACGGATCAGAACTTCGGCCAGGTCAGGCACTACTTCCCAGACGATTCGCTCGATGACGTCTTTTGCAGCGCTTGAAAGCGCAGCTTTTAATTGCTCCTCTGTGAAAGTTACAGATGGGGATGCCGTTTTTGGTGTCATTGATTCCGATTCTAATCTGGGCGTAGGTTCAAATGTACGGGAGAAGGAAGTGAATTCGGAGGGGTCCGGAGCAGGAAGTGCTGAAAAAGACGGAGCTGGCGGAGTAGGTACTTCGTCCTCAAAAGCTATATCTCCGCGTGACGGTTCCTGAACGGGGATTGATTGTTCAGCTAAAGTTGTTTGAGGCGGGTTTGAAATCACTTCTTCTTCAAACTCAAACGTATTTTCTTCAACCGGAATCCATTGTGAACCGGTGTGGTTTGGTGGTGCAATATCAGCTGTTGAAGACGGAACTATTTGTGCATCATTCTCTTCTGTGACAATTGCAAATACATCGGGGGCGACCGTTGCTGCAGAAAGAGCCGCATCAGTTGGAATCTCTGCCGATTTTACCGGCTGTTCTACTTCCGGTGTAAAGGCTCCCCAGATATCAGCCGGCGCGGTCTGTTGTAAAATTTCAGGTTGTTTAACAGAGGGTGGGGCCGGGGTATCAATGATGGGAACCACTACTTCAGGGGGGTGTTCGCAAACTATTTCAGAGGCTGGTTCTGGTTGTAAAAACTGAGTATTCTGTGCTCGTGAGTTTCCAAGTTCCAGCAGCTCTTTTACCTTGGTGATAATCTGCTGCGACTCAAACGGTTTGGAAATAAAATCATCCGCACCGCATTTTTTTGCCTTTTCCTCGTCAAATGGTTCAAATGATCCGGTTAGAATCAAAATAGGTTTAGAAGCCAGCGACGGCGTCGAGCGAATTTCTTCAGCTACTTCATAACCGGTCATGCCAGGCATAAGGGCATCAATCAGCAAGATATCCGGATTGATTTCGCGTGCCTTATCGACAGCTGTTTTACCGTTATCAACAATCGTTAAGGAATATTCGTCTCCTCCGAAGATGATTCCGATTACTTTCTGAATGGTGATACTGTCATCGGCGACCAGCACTTTAATGCTCATCGATCCCTCCCTTGCTGAATGGTTACGCAAGAATACTTGTATCGAAAAAAACTAACACAGGCGCTATATCGTGTCAAGGTATTAGCGTTTCTAGGGATTTCATGTCTTTAGTTGTCTCGACAGCAATACGCGAAACCTAAAAAACGGAGACTTCCACGCATTGGGGAAAATACATGTAGTGATAAAAATCCGAAAATACACACTCTGTATGCAGGCGTTCTCGTGTGGGAAATTTTCGGAGCATTTCAGGATCTATAGTCAGCGTTAATGCTAATGTATTCGTGGGTTAGATCTGAAGTGTACACAGTGGCAGTTCCACTCCCAATACCAAGGTCTATCGAAACGGCAAACTCTTTTTGTTTTAGAACCTCAGTACCGCGTGCTTCGGCATCTTCACCGGCAAAAATACCATTTCTGGCCATACAAACATCATCAAAATGCAGTGATAGCAATGATTGGTCAACCTCAGCTCCGGAATAACCGACTGCGGCAAATATTCGCCCCCAGTTGGCATCTTGACCAAAGAATGCTGTTTTGACCAAACTGGAGTTGGCAATTGCCATAGCAGCCCGTTTTGCATCAGAATCATTTTTAGCGCCTTTGATTCGTATTTCAACAAACTTTGTTGCGCCTTCGCCATCTTTTACGATCTGCTTTGCCAATGAAAGTAAAACTTCGTTCAAGATTATAGCAAAGGTGTTTCCTTCGGGTGATCCTGCGGTAATGGTAGGGTTTCCCGACATTCCGTTAGCCATAATCAAACACGTGTCATTGGTTGACATGTCGCCATCGACGGTGATGGCATTGAACGAACAGTCGACCGCGTTCCGGAATGTCTGCTGCAAAAACGTCGGCTCTACGGCTGCGTCGGTCATAATAAAAGACAGCATGGTGGCCATGTTCGGCATAATCATGCCGGCCCCCTTGGCAATACCAGCTACAGTGTAACTGGCTTTACCCGCCTGGCCGCTGCGTGCTTCCATCTTTGGAAACGTATCGGTGGTCATGATGGCTTGGGCAATGTCGTCAAGTGTACCGGAATTAAGACCTTCGACAAGCTCCGGTATGGCGTTCCGGATTTTTCCCATCGGCATCTGTACGCCGATTACTCCTGTTGAGCAAACCTGAACCGCCGTGGTATCAATGCCGAGGCCATTTGCAACCAGCCGCGAAGTTTCTCGGGCAACAATCATTCCCGGCTCACCGGTGCAGGCATTGGCGTTGCCGCTATTAACGATCAGTGCCTGGGCAATTCCGCTCTCAATATGTTCGCGCGACACCAGTACCGGTGCCGCTTTGACGGTGCTGGTGGTAAAAACTGCAACAGCGGCGGCGGGAACTTCGGAAAATATAAGCCCGAGGTCTTTACGGCCAGCTTTTTTTATTCCTGCTTCAACAGTGGAAAATAAAAATCCCTGAATATTCATTATGATAAACCTCCTAATAGGACAAGCTGTTTACCGGCGTACCATTACTTCCCGCAACACTTTTTGTATTTTTTGCCACTTCCGCACGGACAAGCATCATTTCGTCCAGCTACTTTTTGGCTTTTGGCCGGTTCCTGAGCACGGTCTTCTCCGCCTCCCAGATTGAAAACCAGTTTTTTGCTGCGTTGTTCCTCTTCAATCTCTTCGATTTCTTCACCATCATTATTTACCTGAACCCAAAAAATACGTTCGACAACTTCCTCACGAATACGGAACATCAATTCCATGAAAAGTTTATAGGCTTCGATCTTGTACTCTTGTTTGGGGTCTTTCTGACCATAACCCCGCAGACCGATACCTTCCTTCAGGTGGTCAATATTGAGGAGGTGATCTTTCCAGTGGGAGTCAATGGCCTGTAACATCATGACTTTGATGAGGTGGTCGATGAGTTCATCTCCCATCTCATCAACTCGTGCCGTAAAGATAGCGTGAGCCTGCTCGCTTAGTACATCTTGAAAACTAACAGGTGTCAGCCGGCTTATCATTTCCTGTGGCAGATCAAGCTGAAGATTGAAATATTTATAAATGCTTTCACTTATCCCTTGCCAATCCCATTCGTGCGGCGCAACTTTGTCAATTGCGTAGGATGAAGTAATATCTTCAATAGTATCATCCAGCATTTCCACAAAACTCCCGCGAATATCCTTGCCACCCAAAATCTCGCGACGCTGGCTATAAATCACTTCACGCTGTTTGTTCATTACATCATCATATTCAATAAGGTGTTTACGGATATCAAAGTTATGTGCTTCTACTTTTTTCTGAGCATTTTCAATTGACCGTGAAATCATACCGTGAGTAATCGCTTCACCTTCCTCAATTTTGAGAAGATCCATAATCTTGGAAACACGTTCGGATCCAAAAATACGCAACAGATCATCTTCCAGTGACAGGTAGAACTTTGATGATCCCGGGTCTCCCTGTCGGCCGGAACGTCCACGTAGCTGGTTGTCAATACGGCGAGATTCGTGGCGTTCTGTTCCGAGAATATGAAGACCACCCAGTTTAACTACTTCATCGTGCTCGGCAAGACATTCAGTTGTATACGTGGCGAGCTGGGCTTCATATTGCTCGTTAGTCGCTTCCGGATTAAGCCGTCGCCACTGCTTGGTCAGAGCATCAGGGTTGCCTCCCAACACTATGTCGGTTCCGCGTCCAGCCATGTTGGTAGCTATTGTTATTGCGCCTTTACGGCCGGCTTGAGATACAATTTCTGCTTCCCGTTCATGTTGCTTGGCGTTTAGAACGTTATGCGGAATACCCTGACGTTTCAATAATTCTGACAACACTTCTGATTTTTCGATCGAAATGGTTCCTACAAGGCAGGGCTGGCCAGCAGCATAATGCTCTTTGATATCTTCAATAACCGCTTTGAACTTTTCCATTTCGGTCTTATAGATAACGTCCGGAAAATCCGGACGAAGCAGTGGTCGATTGGTTGGAATAACACAGACATCCAGTTTGTAGATCTTGTGAAATTCTTCTGCTTCAGTATCGGCAGTACCGGTCATGCCGGACAGTTTACTGTACATGCGGAAATAGTTCTGAAAGGTAATCGTCGCAAGGGTCTGATTCTCGTTTTCTATTTTAACCCCTTCTTTGGCTTCTATCGCCTGGTGCAGACCATCAGACCAGCGGCGACCGGGCATAAGACGGCCGGTAAATTCATCGACAATCAAGACTTCGCCATCTTTTACGACATAATCCACATCACGTTTGTACATGGCATGGGCGCGCAGAGCCTGGTTGACGTGGTGAAGAATTTCAATGTTACGCGGATCATACAGGTTATCAATTTTTAAAAGCTTCTCCACCTTCAAAACGCCCTGCTCGGTCAAGCTTGAACTCTTGGCTTTTTCATCGATGGTGTAGTCACCGGAATACTCTTTACGTTTGCCGGAAAGCGTATTTGCTTCAACTTCGGCTACTACACCCTTTTCCAATTTTGGAATAATGGCGTTAATAACGTAGTATTTGTCGGTTGAATCTTCCGTTGGGCCTGAAATAATCAGCGGAGTTCGAGCTTCATCGATAAGAATTGAGTCAACTTCATCTACAATTGAATAGTTAAAGCCGCGCTGAACGTAGTCCTCAAGGTCAAACTTCATATTATCCCGCAAATAATCGAAGCCAAACTCGTTGTTAGTTCCATAGGTGATATCAGCAGCATAGTTAATACGTCGTTGCTCATCTTCAATACCATGGACAATAATGCCGACTGTCATGCCGAGGAAACCGTACAAGCGTCCCATCCATTCGGAGTCACGTTTTGCCAGATAATCGTTTACCGTTATGACGTGAACCCCTTTGCC
Organism: Pseudomonadota bacterium; assembly: GCA_019352135.1. GTDB lineage: Bacteria > Desulfobacterota > Desulfuromonadia > Geobacterales > Pseudopelobacteraceae > JACRCG01. The sequence continues at coordinate 7,209 of JABBNX010000046.1, read as the reverse complement.
GGAAATAGCATTAAGGTAGGCGGGCAGGGTGGCGACCAGTGTTTTGCCCTCTCCGGTTTTCATTTCGGCAATTTTTCCCGAATGAAGTACCATGCCACCTATCAACTGGACATCGAAATGGCGCATACCAAGCACTCGCTTTCCACCTTCACGACAGACAGCAAACGCTTCAGGGAGCAATGAATCAAGAGATTCCCCCCCTGCATGGCGCTCCTTGAATTCCTGGGTTTTATTGGCCAACAGTTCATCAGAAAGAGCAGAGATTGAAGCTTCAAGTGCATTTATTTTCCCAACAATTGGCCACATTTTTTTAAGTTCGCGTTCGTTCTTGCTGCCGATAAACTTTTTTACAAGGGAATTGAACATATTTATTTTCTCCCGCAGGTTAAATATTTGATAAAATAGCTTTGTACAGTAGCATAACTCATGGTGCTGCTCAATAAAAAAGGTCGAACAAAACATGTGGTGTAACTTTAATATGAAATATACTAAATTAAACAAAGCAAGAAGTTTTTTAGATACAAAGTCATGAAAATGTGGTATGAAAAAAATATTCAAGTCACGTTTTATAGTTGTTTGTAAACTGTTTTTTAGACACTTGCGCTAGCGTGAGTGCATTTCATGAGGTAAAATAAAGGAGCCGTAGCATGACAACAGGCAGAGTTAAATGGTTTAACGACAGTAAAGGATTTGGTTTTCTCGAGCAGGAGCAGGGTGAGGATATTTTTGTTCACTTCTCGGCAATCTCTGGTGAGGGATTTAAGTCTCTGGCTGAAGGTGATGCGGTTAATTTTGATATTGTTAAGGGGCCAAAAGGACTTCAGGCTGCCAACGTTACACGGATTTAACAGGGTGGGATTACAACACAAAAAACCCCGGCTGAAACGGGGTTTTTTGTGTGCATATTATTTGATTCAAGTGTAATCGTACAGCTTATATGTTGAAGCGGAAATGCATGACATCGCCGTCTTTTACTATATATTCTTTCCCTTCCAGTCTCATCAATCCCTTTTCTTTAGCACCAGCTTCTCCGTTACAATTTATGTAATCAGTGAAACCGATGACTTCAGCTCGAATGAATCCTTTTTCAAAATCAGTATGAATCACGCCTGCTGCCTGCGGGGCTTTGGTACCGTCGACAATGGTCCAGGCGCGAACTTCTTTGACACCGGCGGTAAAATAGGTAATAAGCCCCAACAGTGCATAGCCATTCCGGATTAGACGATCCAGGCCAGCTTCTTTTAGGCCCATATCATCAAGAAAAGCCTTTTTTTCCGGACCATCAAGTTCAGCGATTTCAGCCTCAAGCTTACCGCAGATGACGACAACGCCGGCTCCTTCAAGCGCGGCAATTTCACGAACTTTAGCAACATTAGGGTGACCGCCTTCCATGTCGTCTTCCGCTACATTGGCAACATAAAGCACCGGTTTGTCAGTCAGAAGGTGCAGATCGCGCATCCAGATTTTTTCGTCATCACTCTGGGCAACTCCTTGAAGCTTTTTGACCTGTTCAAGAAGGTTTCTGACCCGGAGATAAAAATCAGCTTCTTCTTTTGCTTTTTTATCACCACTACGCGACATTTTTTCTGCCCGCTGTAATTTCTTTTCTATTGTATCAAGATCTGCAAGAGCAAGCTCTGTATTAATGACCTCAATATCATCAGCCGGTGAAACGCGTCCATTCACATGGACAATATTATCATCATCAAAACAGCGTACGACATGAACAATTGCATCGACACTGCGAATGTGTCCCAGAAACTGGTTTCCAAGACCTTCTCCCTGGCTCGCTCCCTTGACCAGGCCTGCTATATCAACAAATTCAATTGTCGTTGGCTGTATTTTTTGGGGCTTGACGATTAAGGACAATTGATCCATGCGCGGGTCAGGTACCTGAACAATTCCGACATTCGGTTCAATTGTGCAAAACGGGTAATTTGCCGATTCGGCCCCGGCTGAGGTAAGAGCATTAAATATGGTAGATTTGCCAACATTCGGCAGTCCGACGATTCCGCAGTTAAAACCCATAAAACTATCCTTCCAGAAAATTCTTGTTATTAAAGAGACTCATTGATTTAGGTAGTCCTTCTTTAAGCATTACTTTAAGCATTTCTATGCCGCCGTCAAGAATCCGAGACAGTCCTTCCATGTGAACGGGGGGAATGTTTCCAAGGACATGGCTGGTTGTATCTCCGTGCGGCGATTTCCCGATTCCTATTCGAAGTCGAATAAAGTCACCTTTGCCCAGGTTTTCCATTATGGAGCGTAAACCATTGTGCCCGCCATGACCACCTCCAAGCTTAAAACGCACGGTGCCAAATGGAAGATCGAGTTCATCGTGGATGACAATAAGGTTCGAAACAGGAAGTTTATAGAACTGGAGGGACTGCATGACAGCATTTCCTGACAAATTCATGAACGTCTGCGGTTTAAGCAGTACCAACCGCTGTCCGGCATAATTCCATTCACCACAAAAACCTGAAAAAGCTTTTTTAGAAATAGAAATATTTTCCAGATGCGCAAGGCGATCCAAAAAAAGAAAACCCGCATTATGGCGGGTCCATTGATAAGTGGGGCCAGGATTACCCAGCCCCGCAAGTATATAGGTGCTCTCACTCAATCTTGATCTGCTATGCGGCTGCGACAGCCGGAGTTTTCTCTTCTACTTCTTCTTCCTTGACTCTGCCAAGAACGCTGACAACAGGAATCTTGGGCTGATCAAGAATAGCGATGCCTTCGGGAAGAGCAATGTCGCTGACATGAATTGAGTGGGCTATTTTGAGATCAGAGACGTCAATGGTAATGCTGTCAGGGATGTTTCCCGGAAGGCATTCAATGTGCAATTCGTGGTGACCCAGGTCGAGCAACCCGCCTTCCTTCACGCCAATTGCGGTGCCTGTCAGCACGACAGGGACAGTGATGCGGAGCTTTTCATTGGGATTGATGCGATGGAGGTCAACATGCTTGACGGTACGTTTAATTGGATCACGCTGAATATCTATAACAATTGCAATATTCTGATCCAAGCTTCCGCCACCAACCAAAGTGATCAGGTTGTTCTGTCCACCTGCACCGGAAATGGCTGCCTGTAAATCACGGTATTTGATGCTGACCGCCACCGGATCAAGACCCTTGCCGTAAACGACACCCGGTATCATGTCCGCATTGCGAAGTCTTCGGCTTACGCCTGTACCGGTCTTGGTGCGCAGTTCAATATTCATTTGTTTCTGTTGCATACGTTCCTCCACGTGTAGTGACGGGTCAATCCCGTCCTATTCATAATCGATATATTTAGGTACTATACAAACAACGAACTTACAGATTCATCCTCGTGAATACGTCGGATTGCTTCGGCCAAGAGGTCAGCCACAGAGAGTATCCTTATTTTGGAAGTTACTTCATCACGAGTGCCGCCAGGGATTGTGTCTGTCAATACAACCTCTTCAATATCTGACGAATTAATGCGATCTATGGCAGGGCCTGACAACACTCCATGTGTGGCGCAGGCATAGACAGCTTTGGCGCCGTTTGCTTTGAGTGCTTTGGCCGCTTGCGTCAGGGTGCCGGCAGTATCAATCATATCATCTAGGATTATAGTAATTTTATCGCGAACATCCCCTATTAGGTGCATAACTTCTGCTACATTGGGACCGGTACGACGCTTATCAATTACTGCAAGTGAATATTCCAGGCGTTTGGCAAACGCACGGGCTCTTTCGGTACCACCAGCGTCAGGAGAAACCATGACAACTTGTTCACCTTTAAAGCGGTCTTTAAGGTAATCAAGAATGACCGGTGCAGCGTAGAGGTTATCAACCGGGATATTGAAGAAACCCTGGATTTGTCCAGCGTGCAGGTCAATAGTGACAACCCTGTTGACGCCGGCTGTTGTTATCAAATCTGCAACGAGCTTGGCAGTGATCGGGGTGCGTGGTGCCGCTTTGCGATCCTGGCGGGCGTAGCCATAATAGGGAATTACCGCCGTTATGGTGGCTGCCGATGCTCGTTTCAATGCATCGGTGATAACAAGTAATTCCATCAGGTTGTCATTGGTCGGTGCACAGGTAGACTGGACAACATACACATCACGACCGCGAACATTCTCCCCGATTTCTACTAAAACCTCACCATCGGAAAAGCGCCGAACTCGAGCTGCGCCAAGTGGAACACCAAGACTGTCACATATTCTTTGGGCCAGATCCGGATTTGAGTTGCCGGAAAATACTTTAATTTTATCGTGCATGACGATCAAACACCTTTCAAAATGTGAACAGGGTAAAAAACGCGTGCTAAAGAAAAGAGAGATATACTAAAAATTTCACCAGAATGCAACTTCTTTCAATTCACCGTGTAAGAGAAATAACGGAACTTCCTACTTCGTTCTATCAAATTTTCACAAGAAATTTTTCCTGGAGAGCAAATTCAAGAAAATCATGAATTTCATCTTTAGTAAGGCCTGTTTCAGGTATATTGATTTTGCCGTCCCTGTCCCGTATCTGCTCCAGCAAGAGTATGTAGGCGGCATCGAGTGATTCAGTGTAGACCATGCCATCATTACGGTAGATAACAGCATGAGAACCCGATTGAGAGAAGTTATCGTACATCCAGTGTATCTGTGGTTCTCCGCAATCCAGAAGCTCAGTAATTTCGTACGTAAAATTAACTAGCGTAGCTGACGGATCAAGTCTGAAACGAACATTACCTACATTACCGGGTATATGGGAATCCTTGCCGGGTTCCGGCAGCGGTGCAAGCAGTGCCGCAGCATACAGATGGTGATAGTTTACCAGATCAAGCACAAGAGGCAAAAAACGATTTACTTTTTTGTTGCTGAAGAGCCATCTTAGAAAGAAATGCTGCATTTCGTCAATGTCATCATCGCTGAAATCAAATTCCTTTGTCGCATGCCCTCTGTGATCTATCAGCCAATGGCTAAACTTCTGTAATAAATCCGATGGCTTCAGACTTAGGATGGCGACGATGGCATTAAACCATGCGACCGCTTTTCCACGAGTATAAAAAATATCGCATGCGTTAGCCAGTTCGGCAGCAATGGCCATATCAGCCGTGCTGAAACTGTCGGTCGATTCAAGTATATAGGGTGGGTTTGGATTCCAGCACAAATTTAAAGACTTTCCGTTAGATGCCAGCGTTGTTCCTGGTAGTACTGCAAGTGGGAATATATCAAGATGGTTCGGGTAAAGCGACAGAGCGTAATTTAGGCTGCGACGAAAACCATCCAGTGTGTCGCCAGGCAACCCATAAATAAGGTCAAAGCCGAATACCGCACCGCTCTTGTTCAATAATCCAACCTTTGCAGTAAATTCGGTTTTATTGAATGACCGCCCAACCAGCTTAAGAACCTCTCGATCTGCGCTCTGTAGTCCAATTTGCAATGAGCATGCAATCTGTGCAAAGAGTTCTGCCATTTCACGATCGATCAATTCATTACGAACCTCAAAATGAAAGTGAATGTTTGGAGCGTGAATTTTGATCATTTTCAGGATGTTTTTTGCACGATCCGGATTTAGGTTGAAAGTTGAATCAAGCACAAATATCTGTGAAACGCCGGTTGCGGCAAAATGCTGTAGCTCCGATTTGATTCTTTCCAGCGAAAAATGTCTCACACCATGGATTCCGCGCGAATCAAAACAAAAATCACAGGTGAAACTGCAACCCCGCGATAATTGCCAGAGAATGCCGGGGTTAGAATGTGTGTCTATTATCCCCGTCAAGTAAGGAGATGGTATTGTATCAAGGTTTGTTACTGGGGGAGGGGGAGGAAGTATGGAAGAATCGGGGAGTAGCACCCCAGGTATTTTTGAATAATTCCCACTTTCTTTCAGTGCTTGGCACAGTGACAAAAAAGGAACTTCTCCTTCGCCGGTAATAACGAAGTCGAAGATCCCCAAATTTAAAACTGATTTAGGATCAGCGGTGACTTCCGGTCCTCCGCAGAACAGTTTGATATCAGGCTGAATACGCCGTAGTAGGGTAGCAATTTCACAACTTAGATCATGATTCCATACATACATCGAAAAACCGATTGCGACGGGGGCGGGGGTGGTAAGTGCGAGTGCGCAGACAGCGGCATCATCCTCCAGAAAGAAGTCAATCAAATTGATCGGCACTGCGCTGTTAATTGCATATGCCTTAAGAAAAGCGTTTGCCAAAGGAATTGATTGTGGAGAAGGGTAGGGGTGAATTGAAACGAGGTTTATCAACACGCTGCCGGATCCTTGCCATATGGAGTTGACTTCGAGTACAGCTATTCGTTGGTACAAATTCTAACGGCATATACTATCATGTCGCGATTCTATCTACTTTTACCATAACTTGTGCAAAACATGGAGTAATCTTGTCGTCTTGTACTGGCATGGACATTTGTAATTGATTGAATGGTTGCCATCCATCAGCCAGCAATTCTCTTACTTTGGTTTGTAAAACCCAGATTTCATGCCCGTAGACTATTTGATAATCAGTTATCACTTTTTTGCCTCCTATCGAGCTGACTCGTTATTGATCGAGTAGAGAAAGGTAACTGCTTGCATATTTGTTGTGATAGGAAAGTGAGATAGATTTTCTGCATAGAAAAATCCAGAAGCAGTGCAATACGTGTCTAAATTGCAGCATGAATGCAGGATGGAAGGATACATTCTTGCTAAGCACACAACTCCAGACTTTAAGAGAAAATTATTGATCTCTCGTTGTGAGAAAAGTAACTCCTATTTTTGCTGAACTATGCCTGACGACCCGACAGAAATGTTTTGTCGGACATGAACCTGGATCGCTACATAACATCAAGCTACATGCATCACCAACATGTAGGCGAGGGGTACCGCTTCTCATGGTAATCAATGCGCCTCCGAGAGAAAGATCCTCTAGCAATACACTATAGGTATCACCATCAATTTCCATGAGGATGCACTCTGAATCACACTCGACTCTGGTATATTCTCTTCGATTATCCATAAGATTTACCTCTCTCACGATAAAAAACTGACCCCTATGTAATTTTTAGGCTCAAACCTTACGATTTTGCCGGTGCGCTTTAAAGGAAATAATGCCGGCTTATCACTCAACATCAATTCACACAAGTCACCAACCTGTAAGTGAGTATCACTGTTTACCTTTACCAAGGCTCCACCGAGTGATGAAGTGGCGCCGATTATTGGGACAGGTGTATAAGCAATGAGTCGACTCAAAAAA
>JABBNX010000247.1 GCA_019352135.1 Pseudomonadota bacterium | reverse complement strand
ACTGGCCAATGGGTCACTGGCTTGCCTTCATCACCATTTTTTCCGAGGGTGCGCTTCTGTTGGTGGCGGCACAGGCCGGATTTGTGGACGGGCCCAGGGTTATGTCCAACATGGCTATTGATTCCTGGTTCCCGCACCGCTTCGCGGCCTTGTCGGTGCGACTGACCATGCGTAACGGCATTCTGCTAATGGGTCTCGCCGCCATCGCCCTGCTGTTCTATACTGGCGGTTCGGTCGGCATGCTCGTGGTCATGTACTCTATCAACGTCTTCATTACCTTCTCCCTATCCCAGCTGGGGATGTCGAAATTTTTCATCCAACGCCGAAAGGAAGACCCGCAGTGGTTTAGACATCTGTCGGTACATCTTGTGGGCCTGGTCCTCTGCGTTACCATCCTGGTTGTCACCACTTTTGAGAAATTCGCAGAAGGAGGATGGATGACCCTGCTGATCACATCAGTCGTAATCTTTGTATGTTACCGCATAAAAGGTCACTACAATAAAGTACGGCAAGGCATTGCTGATCTGGACAATACCCTGTTGGATTTTCCAGTCAGTCACACATACAACAGCGAACCACTTGATCATAATAATCCGACCGCGATCCAGTTGGTCTCCGGATATGGCGGTTTCGGCGTGCATACCCTGCTCTCGATACTGACTACGTTTCCCAAAACATACAAAAATGTGATCTTTGTTTCGGTGGCAGTAATTGATTCCGGCTCCTTTAAAGGGGCTGAAGAAGTTGAAGCACTGGAGGCGTCAGTGAAGGAGGGACTTGAAAAGTATGTTGAGTTGGCACGACGTCTCGGTTTTGCCGCCGATTGCAAAATGGAGTTGGCTACCGACGTTGTGGAGGGAGCAACAGATCTTTGTAAGGAGATTCATGAAGAGTATCCACGCTCAACAGTTTTTACCGGTCAACTAACCTTCCGTTTGGAAAAATTTTATCACCGCATGCTTCACAATGAGACCGCTTTTGCTATTCAGCGGCGTTTGCAATGGGACGGCCTTACAACGGTCATTCTGCCTATCAGGATGCGAACTTAATCGACAATGATTCAAAACGATGATATATTTTTCAAAATGGCGGAGAAGAATGCGTATCGGTGTCGAGCACGACGGCGGTGCCGGTAATGACCGTGGCTTCTCGGCAACCTGCAGGTGAATTCCCCGGCAGATAACCGCCCCCGTGACCTGGTCGGTGATAACCTTGAACGGCGGGACCATTGATGCAGCCAGCGGACTCTACACAGGGCCCAAAGTGCAGGGGATGTTTCTCGTGAAAGCAACCGGCGCTGATGGTAAAACTGCAACAGCCACCGTGCAGATGGGAAGCGGTGGAATGATGATGTAGCCGGTATCACCCGTTTTTACGGGTACCGTTATGTAAAAAAACACCCCTTGTCGGCTCTACGCTCGATAAGGGGTGTTTTTTTAGATCAGCTAAAATCTGTACCAAGGAAACCTGTTACCTGCAGGCACTTTCATCATATTTTTTTTGACGAAACCCGGTTATGGGAATAACGTATCACGATTGTCAGCCGGCCATCAGCCGACTTTGAACGTATGCTGAATCTAACGGGGGAACCATGAAATTTTCCGACCTGGTGAATATTGATGAGCTGCGGGGACTCTGCGAGAGCTATACATCGGTTACCGGCGCGGTAACCGCCCTCCTGGATCTGGAGGGTACGGTCCTTGTTTCCACCGGGTGGCAGGACCTCTGTACCCGTTTTCACCGGATTAATAATGCAACGGCCGCCCGCTGCCATGAGAGCGACACGATCCTTGCCGGCGGATTAGGGAACGGGGTGTCGTACAACATCTACAAGTGCAAGAACGGCCTGGTCGATGTTGCTGTACCGATCATGATCCGCGGCGAACATGTGGCCAATTTCTTTACCGGCCAGTTCTTTACCGAGGCACCGGACAGAGAGTTTTTCATCCGCCAGGCAGAGGAGTTCGGGTTTGATGAGAAGTCCTATCTTGAAGCGCTGAAGAGGGTCCCCGTCTTTCCGGAAGGCACCATAAAGTCGATGATGAACTTCTTCACCCGTCTGGCCCAGATGATCGGCGAGATGGGGCTTGTCAGAAAAGAGCTGCTGGACTCCAATGACAAGCTTCTCCAAAATCGCAACGTACTTACCCACATAATGAATTCCATACCCCAGTCTATTTTCTGGAAGGACAGGGAGAGTGTTTATGTCGGCTGCAACAGGGTGTTTGCCCGACTGGCCGGATTTGACGATTCTGATGACATTATCGGCAAAAGTGATTTCAACCTCCCCTGGAGCCAGGAAGAAACAGAAGGATACCGCGCCGATGACCGTGAGGTTATGGATAATGTACGACCCAAATATCATATAATTGAAACTCAGCGCCAGTCAAATGGCAAGGCGACCTGGATTGATACCACTAAAATACCGCTCATTGATGTTTCCGGCGCAGTCATTGGTGTACTCGGGGTTTATGAGGATATTACAGAGCGGAGGCTGGTGGAACAAGAAAAACAGGAACTTGAACAGCAATTGTTGCATTCACAGAAACTGGAGAGTCTGGGTGTACTCGCCGGCGGCATTGCCCATGATTTCAATAACATCCTGGCGGTCATCTTCGGGCATTGTTCCCTGGCAGAGCTTCGGCCGGAAACGGTTGATACCCACATTCCGGTGATAAAAAAAGCCGCTGAACGGGCTGCAGACCTTTGTCGCCAGATGCTGGCATACGCAGGGAAAGCCCAGATCGTCCAGACTCAGATCGATATGGGAACACTGGTGGATGAAATGGTCAAGATGTTGAAAGCGACCATCACAAAGAATGTGAACATCAAATGTGACCTTTTACCTGACATTCCCTTCATCAAAGGCGATGCCAGCCAGATCAGGCAGGTCGTCATGAATCTGATCATCAACGCCGCGGAAGCCGTCGGCGCGGCACAGGGCGAAATACATGTCACGGTTGCAACGGCCGTGATCAGAGCTGGACAAACGGAGAAGGATCATTTTGGCAAGGTCATCCCGGCGGGATGGTATGTCTGTCTGGAAGTTACTGACAATGGCTGCGGTATGGATGCGGAAACAAGGCAGAGAATTTTCGAGCCATTCTACACCACCAAAATTACGGGCCGCGGTTTGGGGATGTCGGCAGTACTCGGCATCATCAAACCGCACCGCGGAGCATTGCAGCTCTCCAGCCAGACGGGGCAAGGCACAACCTTCAAGCTCTATCTGCCCGTTCAGGTTAGTGACGCCACCGGTGATGAATCGCTTCAGCAGGGCTCCTCAAAACCGTGGCAGGGGAACGGCACGATACTACTTGTCGAGGATGAGAAAGAAGTCAGGTTTGTTGCAAAAATCATGTTGAATGAAATGGGATTTACGGTTATTGAAGCATCAAATGGCAAGGAAGCGTTGGAGTTGTATCAAAAGAATGCCGAAAAAATCACTCTGGTTATGACTGACATGGGCATGCCGGTTATCGACGGCTATGAGTTGTTCGACAAGCTGAAAATACTCGACCCGTGCCTGCCGATAATTATCTCCACCGGGTTTGGAGATACGGCTGTCACCACACGGATAGCCCGCGAGTATATAGCAGGGCTTGTCAGCAAACCGTACGATTTTGATCAGTTGCAAAAGGTGCTGAAAGGCGTTGTGGAGGATGTCCGTCAAAATAATGCGTGAGGTAAAACAGCCATCAGTGTGCAGGGACAAAACCTGCATTATGTAATATCTGAAAACCATTTTACTCAGAATAATTGCCAGGACCGGGGTACTATTTCAGCACATGACTCGCTAAAACCTTTTGCACCTCATAAACGCTTATGTCTTTATTGAATTTTTTCTCAACGGGTATCGTGTCGCTGCCAACCCAGATCTTTAATTCAGCATTAAGGTCAAAACTTT
>JABBNX010000246.1 GCA_019352135.1 Pseudomonadota bacterium | reverse complement strand
CGCCATACGACCCGCCTTGATGGCGGAAAGGTGGCGCTGCAACTCTAAAGTCCAGCTGCTCATAGGCAACGTGTAAAAATTGACATCACGCCGGAACCTTGTGAAACACCTTCGTTTGATCGATTTCTGCACGAAACCTTTGAATCAGATATTCCCGAGGAAGAAGTACAGCAATTGATGCTCGTTCAGGAAATTGCTGGGGCCATCATGTTCGGCCTTATGGCCAAGCATCAAAAAGCGGTCTTGTTCTATGAACCGTATGGACGAGCGGGCAAAGGCACTTTGGAAAGGATGTTAAGGGAATTAGTTCCTCAATCATTTGTAACTGCCGTCTCACCTTTCGATTGGGGCAGAGAATATTATCTCGCATCCCTAGTAGGTGCCCGTCTGAATGTGGTTGGTGAACTTCAAGGATCGAAGCCCATTCCAGCGGCAGCATTCAAGACGGTTACTGGTGGAGACCTTCTAAACGGCAGGCATCCAAATCATCGTCCGATATCGTTCAGAAATGAAGCGGCGCATTTATTTATGTCCAATCACCTGATCAATACGACAGATCATAGCGAAGCATTCTTCACACGGTGGCTGCTCGTTAACTTTCCTAACAGCCGGTTGAAAAGCAACAAGCCATTAGACCCTGATTTGGCTGATCGTATCATCAAAAACGAGTTGCCTGGAATTGCACACTGGGCAATGATTGGATCCCAAAGATTGATGACTAATGGCTCTTTCACTGTTTCATCTGCTCACAAGACCTTGATGGGAAAATGGCGACGAAGCAGCAATTCGCTGGAAGAATTCATCTATGAGTGTTGTACGTTAGAGAGTGGCATCTCTGTCCGTAAATCGGACTTTTACCAAGAGTACAAAAAGTGGTGTGGCGAAAATGGAAAGCATCCTTTCTCCAAATCTACTGTGAAAGATCTGCTGGAAAACAACATCAGTCTTGGTATTCATTTAAGCAAATTGGATGGCTATGAAATTTTCCGTGGTGTTCAATTGAAAGAAGTCGAGAGTGGTTATAAGTTCCCCGAATTTTAGATTGATCTTGTCCATCATCTTTTAGATTCCCCCTCAACAATTCCTATGTGCCACAAATGGTGAAGCCCCGGAGACTTCAGCAACACTACCATTGCGTCCGTTGTCTCCCACCATGATGGGAGTGGCAAAAGTGAGTTTTTTCGAGAGGGGGGGCTGCCTTTCTCCACTTTTCCCACTTCCCCCAAAAAAACCCGTGCGTCCGGCGGCCCATGTCCCGCATCGGTTTGTGGCGAACGGCACGCCTGGGATGCCGTGCGACGAGGGATGGGGCAAGTATGGGGATCAACACGTTTACGTCCCAGAGGCACACTGTCGCTGCCACCCGAGGCCCGACCCGTCACCCCTAAAATGGGCCAAACGCATGAAGTGAATGAAAAAAGACGCCGGTAGTATAGACATGGCGCTCCGATGCATCCACAAAGAATGTTTTGCCACCCAGTCAACACATACTGCTGCCTGAATGAACTGCAGCACAAACATACAAGGAGTTACAACATGCCAATAGTCACATTAGATGCAAATTTTGTCCGTACAGTGACGTGTCCTGAAGGCAAGAACAAAGAGAACTACTACGACACAGCCATCACTGGTTTCATTCTGGAAGTACGTTCATCTGGCGGAAAGACATATGCTGTCAGATACCGTGATTCTCACAATCGTCAAATACAGCACAAAATTGGTGATGTGAAATCGGTTTCATTTGACAAGGCTCGCAATGCAGCCCAAACGCTACGGGCTCGCGTGGTTCTTGGAGAAGATTTTTCCGAGGTGAAGAAGACTAAACGCCAAGTACCTACGCTGGCCGAGTTCTTCTATGAGAGGGCATTACCTTTCGCAAAAGGGTGCAATAAACGAAGTTGGCGCTCTGATGACTCTATTTTTCGTAATCACCTACAACCTCGATTCGGGAACTGTCACCTCGATGAAATTAGTCATCAGGACGTTTACGAATTTCATCATGCTATGCTTGCCAAAGCTTACGCCAAGGCAACCTGCAATCGGGCATTAGTTCTGTTGAAACTTCTGTATAACCTTGGGCGACGCTGGAAAATACCGGGCACCGAAACAAGTCCATGCACAGATGTACCTCATTTTGTAGCCAACAATTCACGGGAACGGTTCCTCACTTCAGAGGAAACAAAACGGCTGCTCACTGAACTGGAAAAGAGCGACAATCCACAGCTCAAAAACATCGTCTCATTATTATTGCTGACTGGTGCACGAAAACGGGAGCTTTTGAATGCCCTTTGGAAAGACATAGATACTGAACGTCATATCTGGACCGTTCCCTTGAGCAAGTCAGGAAAGGTGAGACATATACCCCTGTCCGATGCTGCCTTATCGGTAATAAAGCAACTACCACGTTGGGAAAAATGTCCTTATGTGGTGCCTAATCCCAAGACACTTAGGCCTTTTACATGTTTCTACCGTTCTTGGAATACTGCTCGCACCAATGCAGACTTAGCTGACGTTCGGGTTCACGACATTCGCCATTCAGCTGCATCTTTCTTGATTAATGCCAATATATCAATTTTTGAAGTATCCAAGATACTCGGACACTCTCAGATCAAGACCACACAGCGATATGCCCACCTCTCACAAGAGACGCTCCTGGCAGCGGTCAATACGGCAGCGGATGCCACAGGGGTGAACTGGAGCCAGCCCGAGGAGAGAAGTGCAGCATAGCAATACAACTATCTGAAATCACTCTCACGCCACCCGCCCAATCGGTCATCAACAGTTGGGTTGGGTGGCTGTTGGGCGAAATCTGGTGAGTCGATTTAGGCAAAAAACTTTCAGATGGGAAATGAGGAGAACGCATACTGCGGCAGCTTGGGTGGTGTGTGGGTAGGATGAGAAAAGTGGACAAAAAAACACGCAACTAACTGAAAACAATCAAGGTTAGTTACGTCTTCGCGGGTTTCACCTGTTACAGTTGCGGGACAGCGAAGGATTTTAACCTTCTTCCCTTTTAACTATGCTTTCACAGCACAGCACCAATTCGTCTTTGTGAATCAATTGTAAATAGGCTTTTAGCAGACGACTGTGGTGAAAGTCAAAAGAAATTGGCGTTACCACTTGAAACCTTGCAACTACGAGTTACCAATAATACGGCGGTGAAACTTTCTGGTTTGAGTCGCATGAAACGGATGGCGATATAATCATAAGCTGAGGTCATAATAAATCACGGGATTTGACATTAGCAACTAATTGTTGCACAGCCACCTTCATGTATATTGCCGATCTGTGAGTGCTTAGCGTTAGTCACCTGATACTGAGTTTACGTCAGGCTGTTCCAGAGGGAAGTTGCGTTTACGAGTAATTCCGGATTCGAGCGCCTGTTTGTTTTCCTGTCTGGCTTCATGCAGATTGATGCGGGCTTGATAACCGTGTTTTTCCAACAGATAAAGAAGGTTCGAACCATTGAGCAGTGACAATGGCTTTCCTTTTGCAAACTCATAAGCAACCGGGCCGTATAAGCGTAGTTGGCGTTCAGATGATAGTATCTATCGCAATCATCTGTTGCCTCAGTTTGGCCGTTGTCATCTCGATGAAATCAGCCATCAGTCCATTATTGTTCCCGGCCTGCAACTTATAAAACCTTGGTGCATATTCCATAAATAGCATCGTGCGTATTACGGCCAGTTAGCCATACTCATCCGGGACCGACATAGCCATCAATCATGACCACGTCCATAGGACGTGGGTTTCAACATCACACTAAAAAACCAATGCATTTACCTTTTGCACTTATTCTTGACAAATAGCCAAGTTAGTAATATAAATAATGAAAAAAATATAATTTCATTCCGCCTATAAAAGTAAACGCTAACTAGTGTCTAATTGCAATAATAGCTGAAATAATGTAGACTTCTTTCATCTTAC
>JABBNX010000045.1 GCA_019352135.1 Pseudomonadota bacterium | reverse complement strand
GTTATGCAGAATGTTTCTCTCCCCCGGAGTGTGAAATTGGAGAATTTCTGAATGTAATAATAAGAATTTGTACCTACGAAGGCACGGATTTCCTCTGTGGTGATGTTATCAATGTTGATAGCATTATACGGATCAAGGTTGAGCATCGAACCGCAATGCTTGCATTTTATCGCTCCATCTAAAATAGTTTCCCTGCAGTATGGACAGATCATTAACAACGCCTCGCACATAGTGATGCCGTCTATGTCCTCAATTCAGATAAAACTTCAATATGTCGGTCCCCGCATATAAATCATGCTTTTAAGAACTCTTTCATCATAACTTGAATTGCTGCACAAGTCTCTGAAGTTCTTCTGCGTTACCATGCAGCTGTGTTGCTGCCGCCGCAGACTCCTGCGCACCTTGTGAGGTTTGCTGAACCACTTCGGTGATCTGGTGCATGTTGTTTGAAATTTCGCTGGTAGTGGCAGTCTGCTCTTCAGCCGCTGTTGCTATCTGGTTTACCTGCATTGCAACATCATTGATCTGTTGGAGTATGTCTTCTAATGCGCGGCCGGATTTTTCAGCCTCAATAGTTCCGGCTTCAACCTGATAAACGCCTTGCTCCATAGCAGTGACAGCGCCTTTGGTCTCGTTCTGGATCGCTTTAATCATCTCGCCGATCTCGCGTGTTGCCTTTGTCGTCCTTTCTGCCAAGGCTCGAACTTCATCTGCAACAACGGCAAACCCTCTGCCTTGTTCGCCCGCCCTCGCTGCTTCTATTGCCGCGTTAAGCGCCAGCAGATTGGTCTGGTCGGCGATATCTTCAATAGTGCCAATGATTGCTCCAATCTGGTCGGACCGTTCACCCAGGCTTGCTACGGTTTTTGCCGATTCTTGAACTCTTTCGGCGATCTGGTTCATGACAGTTACAGTCTTTTCTACTACTTCCGCCCCGTTTTGTGCTGATTGTGAAGCACGTTGCGCTCCTTCAGCAGCCATCTGGCAGTTTTGTGCGATATCTCCGGATGTCGCAGACATCTCTTCACCAGCAGTCGCAACAGTACCGGCTTGTGCCGCAACCTCTTCAGCACCTGTGGCAATTTGTTCAGCAGTGGAGTTCAGCTGACTTGAGGCAGATGCAACCTGGTTAGATGTTGATGAAATTTGACTGATAATAGAGCGAAGTTTCTCAATAAAGAGATTAAAGCTGCCGCAAATATCTCCCAGTTCATCTTTACCGTTGTAGGTGAGGCGTTTGGTGAGGTCACCGTCTCCTGCCGCAATATCTCTAACCAGCATATCTATCTGTTCAAGTGGCCTTTTAATAGAGCGGATCAAGAGCGTCACCATGAACAGAACAATAATGAAAGAGATGACGACAATTGAAATTGTAAGAGTTATGGCATGTCGTTCGTCCATGTCCAACTGCTTCTTGACGTTGGCCATTGATTCGTCGTTAGTCGTTGCATAGTCAGTGATATTCTTTTCCGACTGATGAATGGAATCCTTAAACTCCTCTATGGCTTTATTGGCATCGGCAGGGGTCTTTAATGTGCCGCTTTTTATCTTCTCGATGACCGTGAAGAAACCTGTTTCGTAGCCTTCCAATGATTTATTTATGTCTGCAAGCGCCGCTTTATCTTTCGGCTCATCCTCCAGCTTTAATAACGTGTCCATACGCATTTTGGCATGTGCGCGTGCCTCGCTCCACTTTTTGCTGTATTCGTCAACTTTGGCAAGGTCATCAATATTCAGGAAGGCATCTTTTTCATAGCGGCGCATTATGTTAATGTTCGCTCTCATGCGTTGGGCGGTTTCAACGACCTTGGCGTCTACCCCGATCGTCTTATCACTCTTGGTTCTCATATCTTTTAGTTCATACAGACCAACTCCGCCTAAAAGCAACAGAAAGAAAAGACAGGTTCCAAACCCAAATATCAGCCGTGTTCCGATTTTCATCTGCTATCTCCTTTGTTTTTGGTTCGTTAACATGACTCGTCCATAATGCCTTTGACAGATACCATTAAAAATGTTCCCAATCAACTAGATGATCAAAAAATGATTCCACATCATAGGCACGGGTAGAGCGGGAGGCTTGAAAAAACCTTGCAAATGGAGTTAGACATGAGGAATATCGGAGGGGTAAGTGGGCGTTTTTCGTTGTAGTGCGAATTGTTTGCTAAGCGGCTGGCGCTGATATTATTTCCGAATTTAAATCAAGTAGTTCTCTGATATGTGTGAACAACGCGGTGGGTAACATCGGCTTTTGGATGAAGTTGAGATTGTCTATACCTCCTAAAGATACCGAGGAATAACCACTCATCAACAGGATCTTAGAGCTTGCATTCACCTCTGATATTTCTTTATAGGCGGTAACGCCATCTTTACGAGGCATCATTACATCCATTAACACCAAGTCAACGCGATCCATATTTTCTTTATATGTATCTACGGCATCTTGACCATCTTCTGCCACGATAACAGTGTACCCATGGTCCGTTAATGTGTCGAATAAGAATGCACGTGTATGTATTTCGTCCTCTACGAGCAATATTGTCTCACTGCCCTGCAGGTTCGGCGCCTTGCTCATAAGTTTCTCCCCAAAATGGTTCCAGAAGATAGAAAAATCATCAGAATGCAACCCCGGTTTGCAAATGCTGGATTTATTGAAGCAGAGCAATAACTCGGTTTCTAAAAAAACTCTTGAAACTGAAACCTTCAGCGCGGTAGCAAGCTGAAATATAGTGACAAGCTTGGGCTGCTGTATGCCTCGTTCAAGCCGGGATATGAACACCCTGTCCAATGAACTGATTGCGGATAGTTCCTCTTGGGATAATAAAAGTTCCTTCCTCAATCTGCGTATAACGATGCCAAAAGCCTTTTCGATGGTCAAAAAGCTCTCCCGATAAAATTGGATAATTAATTGGTTACCATAAGCGCGATAAATTAACTGTAGTCTACTGACATCTTTTTATTCAACCGTAAGACATGGAAGGCTTACGACCCGGCAGTCTTGAATTTTATTGCCGAATACGGAATAAAATAGTATTCATACCGGCTATATGTCTCTTGACGCGACTGTCTTTTTCTCTGATTTCAGTCGCGAGATGGTTGCATATTCATAGATGAATATTGAGATGGATGAAGAATAGCACAAATTTATGGACTTAAATTGAAACGTATCATAAGCTTGTGAGTAGATAAAAAGGTTTGGGGCTGTAGCTCAGCTGGGAGAGCGACGCGTTCGCAACGCGTAGGTCGACGGTTCGATCCCGTTCAGCTCCACCAAAATTAATTCCATCAAAAATGGTTACACAACCGGATGTTGTGAAACGCCATTATTTTGGCCATTCTGCCGTGAGGCTTGCTGATGCGTCCCTGCCGTACTGCTCTGGTATATTCCCCGCTTTTCGGAAATTTCAATTTTGGCGACGATCACCCGTTCAAGCTGCAACGTAATCGTTTGGCATATGATTTAATGGGGGCCTATGGCCTGCTGGATCTGCCGAATATGCAGATCCGCGACTGTCAGCAGGCTTCCGAGGAACTGCTGCTGACCTTTCATGACGCCGCCTACATTGCCCGCCTCAAGGAGTTCAGCTCTTCTGAAGAACCGCGGGCCGATTTCAGGTTTGGCCTCGGAGATGCTGATTGTCCGGTTTTCAAGGGGGTGTATGATTATGCCGCTCTGGGTGCCGGAGCAACCTGCGAAGCTGTCCGGCTGGTGGTGGAGGAAGGGGTCGATATCGCCTTTAATATGAACGGAGGCTGGCATCATGCCCACCGCTCAAGGGCTTCCGGTTTTTCGTATCTGAATGATGCGGTCGTGGCAATCAACTGGCTGATTGCTCGCGGGCGGCGGGTGCTTTATCTGGATATTGATGCTCACCATGGTGATGGTGTCCAGGAAGCATTTTATGATACCGATCAGGTGCTGACGATATCCCTCCATGAGAGTGGCATCTATTTCTACCCCGGCACCGGCTTCGAAGACGAAATTGGAGAAGGGCGCGGGAAAGGCTATTCGGTCAATGTGCCGCTGCTGGCTCATACAGATGACGCCATGTATATGAAAGCGTTTGATGAGGTGGCCTACCCGTTGATTGCAGCTTTTAATCCGGATATCATTGTCACGCAGATCGGTGCCGATACTTTCCGCACTGATCCGCTTACGAACCTGGAGATTACAACTCACAGTTACGGTGAAATGCTTTCAAAAATAAAACGGCTGAAAATCCCCTGGGTCGCCCTGGGCGGCGGAGGGTATGATCTCATGAACACGGCCCGGGCCTGGACGCTGGCCTGGGCAATTATGAATGGCATTAAACTCAATCCTCGCCTGCCGCCGGCATTTATTGACAAGATCGAGCTGCTGGGCTACCGGAACCGGGTCCTGATGGATGCCATGCACTGGGCAGACGAAGGGGAACGGGTGCTGGCGCTGGGGGCAGTAGAAAAAAGTATTGCCCGCATCAAAAAAACTATTTTTCCTGGTATACTTGGAAGTTATGGCGCTCCTTCCTCATAACTGCCAACTGCTGGATGCTGCCGGACGGCCGCTCACTTCACTGCAGGCAATCAACCGCCTGGATGAATCTGAAAAGGAGCGTGTCTATTCTGTCCTGTTGCCCCATCGGTTGCGTGAGGTGCTTGTTTTGGCGGAGGGGTCGCTCTGTAATGCTGCCGGGGAGAAGCTGATAAACATTATTGCCCCGAAAGGGTTGTCGCTGGTACGGATTGAAGCCCGCTCGAAACCTGAAGATGGTGTCACGGTTTTTTTTCTGGAGCTGTCCGACACCCAGTTTCATCAAATGGAGCTGAGCTTCTGTATAATTCGTGATCCACATTCGCCGCATTATGCGGTTGATGTGGATGAAAGAGGGGTGAACAACTGGTTTGCTTCTCATGGACGCAATATTCCTGAAGAGCTGCGCGCCATGCGTGCCGGGCTTTTCCCCAATCAGACTCACCACGGGCTGCAGCTGTTTGCGGCCTTTTTCCCGCTGCTGGAGCGTTTCACCGATGCGCTCGGGATTCAGATGATTGTGGCCGAGCCGCTCTCCTACGACAATGCCATCCGTTATGAAAAATACGGTTTTGACTATCTGCGCGGCAGGCGGCTGATGCTGGAGATAGATCGGGAGTTCCAGCCCGGAGGGCGATATTTTTCACGGCTTGATGGATCAAGCCCCTTTCGAATGCCTGGAATGGAGCGTACCGTGAGTGGGCGAAGCTGGGCGATTCACGACGGCATCATGGATCAGCCGTGGGACGAAGTACAGATTTACCGAATAATCGGCGTTCATGCCGGCATCAATACGTTTCCGGGAAGAGAGGAAGAGAAGCGATGAGTCTCAAGCAGCAGATACAACCAACTCCATTGGATGGAATAAGATATTTTACCCCGCCGGATGACTTTCTGTTGAGCGGCCGGGATGGTCTGGTCGCGATTTTGTGGGAAAAGAAGCCTCCGGTCCCGCTGTTGGAAGAGGATTTTAGCACTGTAGCGGAAAATGGCGCACCGGATTATGATATGGTGGGGAATGGCATTTACCAAGCACTGCGGCTCAATCCCGACTGCATTGGCGCTGCCTGGTATGCCTCTGTGTTAAAAGAGGCCTACCCGCATATCATCTCTGAATTGGGCGGGCAGATTATCATGCTGGATGCGAAGGAAGTTGACGCTCCCTATCTGGATCGCAAGATCAATTTTCTCAAAATCATGGCACTCCTTGATCCGGACAATGCCGGATTGCCGTTGGAAATTGCCAGAACCTACGTTGACAAGGGGTCTCGATTATCCAGTATGCAGCATGCGGTGACGTGCTGGTATGCTGCTGAAAAGCAGCTTAAAATAGCGCTGGGGCTTAATCCTGATGATCATCATGCCGCATATGAATACGGTGAAGCGCTATACGTACTGGGCCGTTACGAACAGGCAGCGGAAGTCTGGAGCGAGATGGTTACTCTCCTGAAGCCTGCCGAGCGGGCACGGGTTGAAGCACGCATTGCCGGGATACTGGCAGGCAAGATTCCGCTGGTGCCGCCGGTCGACTACCTCACGGCGCTCTCGGTCGCCGTCGAACAGCACCACGGCGGATTCAACGATGACGCTGCTGCAATTATAAAAGATGTCCTGGCTGATCCGATTTTTGCCGCGCAGTTTCCTTTGGATGAGGTATACTATCTGCTTGGAACCTGCTATCAGGAGATCGGTCTGATGGACGAAGCGGCAGATGCTTTCAAGAGGAGTTGACAATGTTCGGTTTCAGTACGGCAGACTGGATTTTTTGCGGATTTGTCCTTCTGGTTATTTTTGTGTGCGTTGGCATCAGTGACATGCGGAGATCAAAAAAACAGTGATCTTAACCTCCTTCATATAAAGCGGGTATCGCGTGGAAGACGACAACCTTCATGATGGGCACGAATTGCGGCGACCGCTGGGAATGACACTGCTGAGCGGGTTGTATCTGTTCTTTTTCCTGTTGACCGCTTCCAGCTACGGCCAGCCGATCCCCTTTATGGGTGCCATATATCAAGGCGCACCGGCACAGGTGCTGGTGGTTGTTGACAGCGTGGTCTGTCTTTACCTGCTTTTGGGAATTATGAAGTGCCAGAGACTTACCTGGTACGTGCTTCTCGGTTACAATGTGTTTGAAGTGGTGAATACCCTGATAAATCTGTTGCTGATAACTTCCACCGAACTGGAGAAAGTTATAGATGAAAAGGTTGATACTTCCGGGCTTTTTGCCGGTAATATCGGCGTCATGGTGGCTATTTTACTGCTTTCCGGCTTTATTTTCCGCCAGCGGGACTATTTCTCCAACCGCTCGAAGTACCTGTTTTAGCAGTATGGGTCATGAATACGGCGACTTCTCCTGTTCAGATGCCGCATTCAAAAGTTGTCCTCGCGTATTATGAGCATCATTTTTATTCCCCCATTTCACCGAATGCGATATAGTGAACCGCTATGAGAAGAATACTTTTAGTTGACGATGATCCGGTGTTTACCCGCTTTCTTGCGGCCTATATAGCAGACAATTTCCCGCTGCTGCAGGTGGAGATTTGCAACAATCCGATGTCGGCGCTTCATTCCATTAAAGTCGGCAGTTATGACCTGATGCTGATCGATCTTGAAATGCCGGCCATGGACGGTCTCAAACTTCTCAAGTTTGCCGTGAGCGACGGGATGGACAAAAACCGGATTGTCATACTCTCCGGCAGGGATGCCGATTTCCTGCACAAAATTTGCCCGATGGGTACCTGTCTCGCTGTATTGAACAAATTTGAAGCGCGTCAGAAGAGTGTCCTTGATATGGTATTCAACTCACTCAACCGGAAAGCGGAAGTAAACAGATCTGCCTGACTCCGCCGCTTGATTTCCTCACGGCAACTGTCGTTGCCATTTTGACCCAAAATTCCCTGAAATGGCCCTGATGCTGAAGATCTCCTGCGTACGAACGGCAGATTCATCGCGCATGGTCACTGTGCTGCCGGCAGCTGTTGTGACCCCGCTGTACGTCTGATGATGCTCCCTTTTCCGCGGCATTCCCGCTTGCCTTCTGCTGAAGGTATGGCACACTTATCTTACGGAACGTGTATCACGTGATTCTAATCATGAGGAGGAACGGTAATGAAGAAGATCGGAGTAGTATTGTCAGGGTGCGGCGTTTATGACGGCAGTGAGATTCATGAAGCGGTTCTTACCCTGTTGGCCATCGACCGCCAAGGATGTGAAGCGGTCTGCATGGCACCCGCTGTCGGCTTTGCGGTTACCGATCACCTGGTTAACCGGGAAACGGGTGAAAAACGGAGTGTACTGGTGGAATCGGCACGCATCGCCCGCGGTAACATACGCGATATCAAGGAGGTCAAGGCTGCGGAACTGGATGCCATAATTTTCCCGGGCGGATTTGGCGCGGCAAAAAACCTGTGTGATTTTGCCTCGAAGGGCGCTGCTGCTTCCGTCAATCCAGACGTTGCCCGTTTGATTAAAGAAATGGCAGTTGCCGGAAAACCGATCGGTGCGATCTGTATTGCGCCGACTCTGGTTGCTGCAGTACTGGGCAAGGAATATTCTCCTCTCGTGACGATTGGCACCGATGCCGGTACCGCCGCCGAGATTGAGAAGACGGGTGCAAAACATCAGAAATGCCCGGTGACTGAATTTGTTGTGGATGCACAGCACAAAGTGGTAACGACACCGGCCTACATGCTGGCTACCCGTATCTCGGAAGCAGCTGAAGGGATCGACAAGTGTGTCAGGGAAGTGGTAAAGCTGATGTGACGCCATTTTCATGCACCACCTTCATGCACCACCTATTCAGGGCGAACGCATACTTCGCCCTTATTTATAACAAGGACATACCGTTGATGAATTTTCTCCTGCTCGGCATCTTTATCGCAATCACCGCTTTCACCTATTGGTTACGCTACCTCAACCTGCAGTACCTCAAGCAGCACGGCACCATGGTCCCTGAAGGCTTTGAAGGTGCCGTTGACGAGGAAAAACTGCGCAGCAGCTCTGCTTATACCCTTGACTCCAGCCGTCTCGGGCTGTGGGACTCGCTTCTCGACAATACTGTGCTGGTCGTATTTCTGTTCGGCGGGGTGCTGGCAACATATGACCATGTTGTCAGTACGGTAACTGCCTCACCGATCCTTTCTGCCATTCTCTTTTTTCTGCTGCTGACCTGGGCGTCAACCCTGCTGGGAATCCCGTTCGACCTGTATGGCACCTTCCGTATCGAGGCGCAGTACGGCTTCAACACCACGACACCTCGCATATGGGTAGTGGATTTTTTCAAGTCACAGGCCATCGGGGCTGTCCTTCTCGCCTTCCTGATAACCGTTGTCTTCTGGCTGATCAGTTGGCGCCCGCAGCAGTGGTGGCTCTGGGTGTGGGGTTTCATGGCTGTTTTCAGCCTGTTCATGATGTTCATATCCCCCTATGTAATTGAACCACTCTTTAACCGCTATGGGCCGGTCACTGAGGAAGGGCTGGAGGATGATATCCGGGCTATGATGGAGAAGGCGGGGTTAAAAGTCGGGAAGGTGTTGCAGATGGATGCGTCGAAGAGAAGCAGGCATTCCAATGCGTACTTTACCGGCATCGGCAGGGTTAAACGTATTGTGTTGTATGACACATTGATAAAACAGATGACCCACGCAGAGATCGTTGCCGTGCTGGCTCACGAGATCGGGCACTGGAAAAAGGGGCATGTCTGGAAACGGCTGCTCTGGGCGGAGATAATGGCTCTGGCGGGGGCATGGATCAGCTTCAAAATGTTGGCCTGGCCGGGATTGCCGGGGTTGTTGGGATTGCCTGCCGATATTTCGCTGCCGGCTAAAATGGTAGTACTCGGATTTGTTGCCTCCCTGGTACTGTTTCCACTCGGGCCGTTTTCTGCATGGCGTTCGCGTTGCCACGAACGGGAAGCGGACCGCTTTGCCTCCGACCTTACCGGCAGGCCGGGAGATCTCGCTTCGGCTCTGGTCAAGATGTCAGCGGAGAACCTGTCCAACTTGTTCCCGCATCCCTTCTATGCGGCTTTTTATTACTCGCATCCACCGGCAGTCGAGAGGGTCCGGATTCTCAGGGAGTGGGGCGCCATGCGAAAAGAGGGAGAATAATTTCTCCCTCACCCAAGACCTGTGGCTATTCCTTCGTGTACATCACCGCCACGGCTCTGGCAGTGATGTCGCCGACAGCCACCCAGCCGTGCGGCTGGCTGGAATCATAATAGATGCTGTCGCCGGTCCGCATGCGCAGCACTTCATTGGTGTAATGGAAGTCCAGCTCACCGGAAATGATATAGATAAATTCTTCGTCACCTTCATGTTTGAAGAAGAGTGCGTCCTCCCACTCCTTGTTTTCGAACTCAATCAGAAACGGCTCCATATGTTTGTGTCTCAGCCCGTGGGCCAATGAGTGGTACGCGTACGGCCTGGCAACTTCATTTGCTGCCGGTCGGGGGATCTTTTCGTCCTCGCGGACATCCTCGCGTCTTGTTAATACGTATTTCTGGCGATTGCCGGCGTCCTCAAAGAAAAAATGGATATCGACCTTGAGCCCTTTGGCAATTTTGAGCAGGGTGGCAAGCGGTGGGATGACCTGCTGATTCTCAATCTGTGACAAGAGTGGTTTGGACAGTGTCGTCAGCTCGGACAATTCCTGTAGTGTGAGCCGTTTTTGCTGGCGGAGCCCCCTGATTTTTTCACCAATGCGGAATTCCCTGATTTGCTCTTTGATGTCGGTTGTCATGTATCCCCTCACCATTTGTTTGATTGAGCGGATACTTTTACACAAACAGAGCGGTGTTTCAATAACATAATTATGCTGGATAAAACATGCGCAGTTCCCGCGCGGATTGTACCTGAATTCCGTTGACACGCCGAAATATTTTGACTACTGTTTCGGGAGGTTAACTCAATATATCCTGTCAGAGGTGGCTTGTAACATGAATATTCTGCCACGCATCTCATGCTCGCTCCTGCCGGTCTTGCTGTGCACCGCTTTGCTTGGAGGCTGTAAGGGGAAGAATGAATCTCCGCTGTTTCTTGAATCGAATCGCAAGGCGGGCGAAGCAGAAGCTCCGGTCAAGGATGTGCCGACCGATATCCTCTCCACCCAGAAAGCATTCAGCACCGTAGCGAAAAAAGTAACCCCTTCCGTTGTCAATATCTCGACGGTCAGCCGAAGAAAAGTCATCCAGCCGCTTTTTGAAGCCACTCCATTTTTTGAAGATTTTTTTGGCGCCCCGCAGACCCGGCGGGATAAAAGCCTTGGCTCCGGTTTTTTGATCAGCCCGGATGGCTACATTGTAACAAACGATCATGTTGTACGCGATGCCGAGAGCATTCAGGTCAAGCTTTCCAACGACAAGATGTATGATGCCAAAGTGGTCGGCGCTGATCGCAAATCCGATATTGCCATAATCAAGATCAATGCCTCCAATCTTCCGACATCGGTATTGGGAGATTCGGATAAACTTGAAGTCGGGCAGTGGGCAATCGCCATCGGCAATCCCTTCGGCCTTGATCGCACCATGACGGTCGGCGTAATATCGGCCACCGGCCGGTCCAATATGGGTATTGAAACCTACGAGAACTTTATCCAGACGGATGCCTCCATAAACCCCGGAAACTCCGGAGGGCCGCTGCTGAATGTTTACGGAGAGGTGATTGGTATCAACACGGCTATCGTCTCCGCCGGCCAGGGAATCGGGTTTGCCATTCCGGTTAACATGGCTAAACCTGTTATTTCGCAATTGATACAGAAAGGCAGGGTCAGCCGTGGGTACATGGGTGTCACGATCCAGCCTGTCACAGATGAGCTGGCGCAATCATTCGGACTGAAACAGGCCAAAGGCGCCCTGGTCAATAACGTTATTAAAGGCGGCCCGGCTGACAAATCCGGCATCCGGCAGGGAGATGTCATCATCGGCTTGAACGGCAGCGAGGTGAAGGACCCATCCCACCTTCAACTTCTGGTTGCCGATGCCGGCGTCGGCAAACTCTCAAAAGTATCCATCTTCCGCGATGGTAAAACATTTGAATTGGGCATAACCCTGGCAAATGCCGATACCGCACCCACGCTGCAGGAGAAGCATGGCAGCCAGCAGCAGGAAAGTGGATCAGGCCTGCTCGGGCTGGTTGTTGAAAATGCCGAACAGGGTGGTGGTGTTGTGGTTGTTGATGTGGAGCGTGGCGGAGTTGCTGAAGAAGCCGGAATTAAACGCGGCGATGTGATTGCGTCGATAAACCGGAAAAGGGTGGCCACTACGGCAGAATATGCTCGTGCCGTTCAGCAGGCAGGGCAGGTCGGCAGGCTGGTGATGCTCGTGCGCCGAGGGGATGCGAGCATCTACTTTGCATTACGCTTAAAATAGTGCTATGGTGTCCAAACTTTACTCCATGAGGAAGATCATCCATGAACTTGATTGATAATCCGGATCAGGCAAAGCGGCTGGCCAGAGCAATTCTCTCCGACGTGGCCATGTACAATAAGGAAAAGGTCGAAAACGGCATCAAAAATGACGATATTTTTGACGTTCTTAAGGAGGAGCTTGAAGAGGGGCGCCAGCATTTTCTCTCCCGGGTATCCTCCGATGTCAATCCGGAGCAGATCTATGGAACCGCCGTTGTCGATGTTCTGATCAAGCGGGCGGGAAAGATTGAATCATCCATCTGGTAACGAATCGCCATACTCATCTTTTTTACAAGGCGTACCTGCTTCGGTGCGCCTTTGCTTTTTTTATCGCCGGGAAAGCCAACAATTTTGTCCGGTGATTTATCCGGATGGGAACAGGTAGTGAGGAACGCTATGAATCATTTTTCAATTTTATTCTCCCCCGAACATGAACCGGTCAGGATCGATCTTTTTTTGAGCCGTGAGATGGGGGGCGAATCGCGGGCCACTGTCCAGAGACTCATAGAAACCGGCAATGTGCTCGTTGACGGCAAACCGGTACGCACTTCCCTGAAGTTGAGGGGAGGGGAGCAGATCGAGGTTGAGATCCCGCCACCGTTGCCGGCCGAGCCGCTGGCCGAGGCGATCCCGTTGGAGGTACTGTATGAAGACAGTGATCTGATCGTGATTAACAAGGCGGCCGGGATGGTGGTACATCCCGGAGCCGGCAATACGAGCGGCACCCTGGTCAATGCGCTGTTGGCGCACTGTTGCGATCTGGCCGGCATTGGCGGGGAGTTGCGCCCCGGCATCGTTCACCGCCTCGACAAGGGAACATCCGGGGTGCTCGTGGCAGCAAAGCATGATCGGGCTCATCAGGCGCTTTCGGAGCAGTTCAGCGCCCACACGGTCAAGCGGATTTATCAGGCACTGATCTATGGCTCGCCTCCGGAAGATACCGGCAAGATCGAAGGGATTATCGGGAGGCATCCGACCGAGAGGCTGCGCTTGTCCGGAAAGGCCAAAAACGGGAAACATGCTGTTACCCGCTGGAAGGTAAAGGAGCGCTATGGCAGGATTTCACTGGTGGAACTGAGGCTGGAGACCGGCCGTACCCACCAGATCCGGGTACATATGACCGAAGCCGGATTCCCGCTGCTGGGGGATCCGCTCTACCCGGACGGAGGGCGCTGCAACAACATCCCCGACACCCAGCTGCGCGGCATGATCAACCGTCTTGGCCGCCAGGCTCTGCACGCGCGCTGCCTCGGGTTCATTCATCCTTCGAGTGGCGAGTACATCGAGTTTACGACCGAACCGCCGGAGGACATGCAGGAACTGCTATCCTATCTGCGGAAAGGGACGGAGTAAGCACTTCTTCGAGCCGCAGCAGTTGCTCAAGATTCTGGCTTAAATATACGGGGCAGCCGAGCTGCTCCGGTACGCGCAGATCAATGTCGTAGCGGTCTCCGACAAACAGCGCTTCGTGTGGAGAAAGCCCGATCTTTTCCAATACCCTCTGTACCATCCCCTCATCAGGCTTGCCCTGCCAGGTGTCATCAATCGTAAACGCACCGCATACCACGCCATCCAGCCCGAGATAATTCATGATGCGGGCTGTCAGGACCCGGTTGTTGTTCGTATAAATGTAGAGGGAAAAGTTCTCTGAGAGGTGTTTCATCAGCCGAATCACCCGTTCGTCGCGGACCAGAAGCGCTTCCGGTCGCAGGGTGCGCTCAAAAAAGCGATGCAGCTCCTGCACGCTCCCCCCCAGCTCCGTGCAGACCGCAGAAAGCGTCTGGACCGTCCCGCTCTCTTCCGTGAGCCTCCGCCTGGTGGCGGTCATCATTAGCCCCGCTTCGGCTTGAGTGATCCGCTTGAGTCCGGCGATATAGGCTGCTGCAGCATCCTGGATCTCGGCGGCAAAACGGTCACACACATACAGGGTGCCATCCAGGTCAAACACGATCCCTTTAATTTCAGCGTACGCGAGAGTCGGCATTTACCCTCCGATCCTGCGCTGGCACAGCAGCCGGGGGGCGGCCACGTCCTTTGACTGGATCAGTACCTTGAACGTGTCGCCCATCCCTCCATCGGGCAGGATCAGTTTTTTGAGGGCCAAACGAAGACGAAGCTTTTCCTCTTCGGGTATGGCAGAACGCTCGATGTCTTCAATTTCTTCGATTATTCCGGCCGACATCAGGAAACGGTACTGCTCCCCAAACCAGTTGTTCTGCAGTCCCAGCTCTTCTCCACATTTCATCAACGTTGTGAAGTCAACATGGGCGGTGATGTCCTGCAAGCCGAGGCGGAGGTAGGGATTCTCTTCAGTCTGGTGGCGATAATAACAGAGCAGCGTCCCCAGTTTGCGAAGCGGCGTGTACAGTTCTGCTGCAGGATACCCGTAATCAATTGTCAGGATAAAACCGCGCTGGAGAGCGTTAGAGGCGGATGCCAGCCACACCGGAGCATTCAGGTTGACTTCCGCCTGCTGACCGGGATGGAGCTCCACGGCAACACGACTCAGATAGGCTTCAAGCTCCGGTGTCGATGGCTCCCCGGCCTCTTCGGCAAACTCGCCATCCGTGCAGGTTACATACACTTCCCGCAGACCGTCGGAGGTCATTACGACACGATGCACGGGGAGTGCATCAATAAGTTCATTGGAGTACAGACAACCGCTGAAGGTGAAATCCCCTGAAGCAAATTCATCGGTAGAAAGCCAGGCGAGCCGGCCTGCGTGAGCGGCCAGCATTTCGCGCTGGGCTGCCTCAAGGGACGGCTCCTGTTCAACCAGCATCAGGCGCAGACCGCCATACAGCCGCGCTTCCCGCCCCGCAAGATAGTCCATGATATCACATGCCAGACGGCCATTGCCGGCGCCGCACTCCACCAGGGTAAACTCGGCGGGTGTCCCCATGCTGCGCCACATCTGGGCAATTTCGCGGGCGATCACCCGCCCGAAGGCGGCATGTACGGTGATGCTGGTATAAAAATCCCCCTCGGCGCCGACTTTGCGACCCGGGGAGGTATAATAGCCAAGTCCCGGTTCGTAGAGGCAGGTCGCCATGAAGTCGGCAAAGGTGATGCGCCCCTGCTGAGCGATGCGGGTGGTAATAATGTCGTTGAGTGGTGTGGTTTCAGTGGTCATGGGTGCAGGAGTTCCTATCTGTGTCTATTTTATATATGCGAGCAAAGTAATCTGGGCAGAAAACTGTTGACCTTTTTTCTGTCACTTCACTCCTTCGTCAAGCTGTAACCGGCGCACTCTTCCGCCAGTTCGTCCAGTGTCAGGCCTCACCTGGATTCCAGGAGCCGGATGATCGAATGCAGCCGTTCCGCCTGGGAATATTTTTTTGCCGGTTTCCCCTTTGGCATGGTTCTCCCTTGCCGAATCTGGATTTATCGCTACAATGTATCAGGTATGAGTACAGTCGGCACCGGGGAGTATTGTAGCGGTTTGAGCTATTTTGACAATCACTTTCTGACATATACTGTCATGCTGCATGACTGGCTCAACCAGCCCGGCTACGTATCGCTGTTTTTCATGAGTTTTCTTGCCTCAACGCTGTTGCCGCTTGGATCGGAGTGGCTGTTGGTAATGATGCTGGTGAGTGGGTATGAGCCGCTGTCGACTGTTGCCGTAGCCACTGTCGGCAATTATCTGGGGGCTGTCGTGACCTATCTGGTCGGGATATGGGGAGGAAGCTGGCTGATCGAGAAGGTCCTGTGGGTCTCGCCGCACCAGCAGCAACGGGCCAGGGACTATTATAACCGGTTCGGGGTTTACTCGCTGCTGTTTTCCTGGCTGCCGGTGGTCGGAGATCCGCTCTGTCTGGTGGGAGGGATGCTGAAGGTCAATTTCGGGTTCTTTTCGCTGCTGGTCGCTGTTGGCAAGTTTGCCCGTTATGCAATTACAGCGGTAATTACCGTCGCAGCTGTTGGATAAAGGAGTGTCAGCCATGGATCTGCTTCCGACTGATGGCGGCCAAATTTCGGCCATTCTGTTTTTCTACAACTTCAACACCCGTTACGGCGGCGATGAATTTGTCATCATGTTCAACGGGACGAGCAAGCACGAAAGTATTCCACTATGACGGAACCTATCAAACTTTCACCACTTGACACCCACTTTGCCGATTTTATCGTCCGTATCGATCGTCATCACGGCGACGAGCTCTGGTGGGGAGCGGCTCTGGCAAGCTATTCCGCCGGCCGCGGTCATACCTGTTTCAATCTTTTCAAGGCGATGGACGGTACGACCCTTCCGCCTGTACATGGACATGGCATGCATACGTCGCCTCCGTCTGATGTGCGTCACTGGCTGGCGTCTCTGGGGCAGTGTGACACCGTTGGCGTTCCGGGGGCATATACCCCGCTGGTACTTGATTCGGCCGGCCGGCTGTATCTTCACCGTTGTTGGGAATATGAACAACAGATCGCCACGGGGATCCTTTCACGCATTCGGCCGCACGCAATAGATGAAACCCTGCTGGACACCGCATTAGACCGTTATTTCCCTGCCATGGATGGCGCCCCTGATCTGCAACGCTCGGCGGCCCGCATGGCGCTGACGCATGGTTTTTCGGTCATTTCCGGCGGGCCCGGGACCGGGAAAACGGCCACTGTCGCCCGTATTCTTGCATTGCTGCTTGATGTGGCGGGTGATTCCTCACCGGAGATCGCCTTGGCTGCTCCAACCGGAAAAGCGGCACTCCGCCTCCATCAGTCAATCCTGCAGGCTGCCGGCCGCCTCGATCTGCCTGATAAAATAAAAAAATGCCTTCCGGTCGGAGTGAGCACAATCCACCGTTTGCTCGGCGTGCAGGCTCGGAGGGGAGGATTCCGGCACAATCGCACCAACAGGCTTGCCTGCGATACCCTGGTCATTGACGAGGCGTCCATGGTTGACCTCCAGCTGATGGCCAGCATGATGGAAGCGCTGCGTGATGATGCCCGTGTTATCCTGCTGGGAGATCGTAACCAGCTGGCTTCGGTAGAAGCCGGAGCGGTGCTGGCTGATATGTGCGACAGCGCGGTTCGGGCACCCGTTCCGGTTACCCAGCTTACCAAAAGTTACCGGTTTGGCGCTGACAGCGGCATAGCCGTCCTGAGCCAGCTGATCAATTCCGGTGAGAGTGCAGCTGTTAGGGAGTTGTTGAAATCGGGACACTACCCAGATATTGTCTGGCGCATGTTGCCGACCGGCAGGGCGTTCGAAACAGCCTTCGCTGAAAGCGTCCGGGATGGCTACTCGGAGTATGGCCAGGCATCATCTCCCGCCGAAGCGCTTGCGGCACTGGACTCGTTCAAAATTTTATCGCCGCTTCGCTCAGGCCCGAACGGTACGGAAACCCTGAACAGGCTCTGCGAGAGCGCCCTCGCCTCATACGGCAGCCGTCCACTGCCGGTCATGGTCACGGGAAACAACTACGAACTCGGATTGTTTAATGGCGATACCGGGGTAATCATGGACAGTGATGGGGCATCATCCGTCTGGTTTGAACATCCGGAGGGGGGGCTGCGCCATTTTTCCAAACTCCGTGTGCCACCCAGCGAAACAGCCTTTGCCCTGACTATCCACAAGAGCCAGGGGTCAGAATTTGACAGAATACTGCTGATTTTGCCGGAGTATCTATCGGACGTTCTCAGCCGGGAGTTACTTTACACGGCGGTAACACGTGCCCGCCGATCTATTGAAATATGGGGCACGGAAGAGGTTGTCAGTCAGATCGTTGCCCGGCGCACAGTGAGAACTTCGGGGCTCATTGACCGGCTTGCAGAAGGTGGTTGCCATGAGTGACATTCTTTGCAACACATTGTGTAAAGCTGCCGGCAGGAGACGGCTCTTTCTCTGCTCCCGGGCTTCTCTTCTGGTGGTGCTGATACTGCTCTTCGTTTATGATGACGTGCGGAGTGCGGAAATAAACGTGGAGTCGAAGCCTGTTGCCGGCGAAGTGGGAGCAGATGAAACACCGGTCGGCATCGTTGAACAGCTTGACAGGAAAATCCCGCTGGACATTACCTTCCGGGACGAGGGGGGCAAGCCGGTCCGGCTGGCTGATCTGGTTACCGGCCCGACCATTATCCTGCCGGTCTATTTCAGCTGTACGAATGAATGTTATACTCTGCAATGGGGTCTGGCGCAGGTTCTGCCCAAGCTGAAGAACAAGCCGGATGAGGAATACCGGGTTATTTCGGTCAGCTTTGATGAGCATGATACTCCGGAACTTGCGGCCAAATTCAAGCGGGTCTATCTGACCTCCATGCATGTCCCGTTTCCCGCGAGCGGCTGGCGCTTTCTGACCGGGGATGTGCGCAGCATCAAAAGACTGACCAATGCGCTCGGCTACACATTCCAGCGCCGGGGGCGTGACTTTCTCCACCCGGTTGCCAGCATCGTGATTTCCGGCAACGGCACGATTGTGCGGTATCTGTACGGGGCAACCTTTCTCCCCAAGGATCTGGCTCTGGCTCTGATCGAGGCGCGTGAGGGGAAGAGCAGCACCGCCGTCCGCAAGGTATTGCAGTACTGTTTCAGCTACGATCCCCGACAAAATACGTATGTCTTTAACCTGCTCAGGGTCAGTGCCACGGTGGTGATTGTCTGTACTGGAGGATTTCTGGCTTTTCTGCTACTGTCCGGCAGGAAACGCAACCAACCTGATTCGAGGAAAAAATGACTTCGAACGTGCAAAGATCAGATGCCACGCGGGGCGGTTTCTGGAGCGACAGCGGGAAAACGGGCCTCACCTCCTGGATTTTCTCCACCGACCACAAGCGGATCGGCTTGCTCTACCTGTTTTCAACCTTCAGTTTTTTTCTGGTCGCCGTGGTGCTGGGCCTGCTGCTCCGCATCGAGCTGATGGCGCCCGGGCGTACCATCATGGGGCCCCAGACCTATAACGCCATCTTCACCGTACATGGCGTCATGATGATCTTTCTCTTCATCATCCCCGGTTTTCCCGGCGCTTTCGGCAACCTGGTGATGCCGATCCAGATCGGCGCCCGTGACGTATTCTTTCCCCGCCTGAACCTTCTCTCGTGGTGGCTCTACATAATCGGCGCCGCAATTATCCTCACGTCGCTTTTTACCGGCGGCGGACCGCCCGACACCGGCTGGACCTTTTACGTGCCGTTCAGTGCCCGCACCGGCACCAACGTATCCCTGGCGGTCTTCGGAGTTTTTGTGGTCGGTTTCTCGTCGATCCTGACCGGTCTTAACTTCGTGACCACCATTCATCGCCTGCGCTGCGAGGGCATGACCTGGGGACGGTTGCCGCTGTTTGTCTGGTCCCTGTATGCCACCGCCTGGGTACAGATCCTGGCAACACCGATTCTGGCCATCACCCTGGTGCTGGTCATGGCCGAGCGGCTTCTCGGCACCGGGCTGTTTGAGCCGGCCCAGGGCGGCGACCCGCTTATGTACCAGCACCTGTTCTGGATCTATTCCCATCCAGCGGTCTATATCATGATCCTGCCGGCCATGGGGGTGATTTCGGACATTATCCCGGTTTTTTCGCGCAAACCGATTTTTGGCTACAAGATGATCGCCTTTTCAAGTTTGGCCATCGCCGCCTTCGGTTCCCTGGTCTGGGGGCATCATATGTTCACCAGCGGCATGAGCGATACGGCAATCCTGGTCTTCTCGTTCCTGACTTTTGTGGTGGCCATCCCTTCCGCCATCAAGGTGTTCAACTGGATATCCACCCTCTACAAGGGCTCAATTTCTCTTGATGCTCCCATGCTCTTCGCCCTCTCCTTCATTCTGCTCTTTTCCATCGGCGGCTTGAGCGGGCTGATCCTGGGGGCGGCCGCCACCGACGTCCACGTTCACGACACCCATTTCGTGGTGGGTCATTTTCATTATGTGATATTCGGCGGTTCAGGTTTTGCTTTTTTTGCCTCCATGCATTACTGGCTTCCCAAATTTTTTGGCCGCCGTTATGCCGAGAAGCCGGCCGTTATCGCCTGGGTGCTGATGTTTACCGGCTTTAACGTCATGTACTTCACCATGCAGGTGCTCGGCATGGAGGGGATGCCGCGGCGCTACTACGATTATCTGCCGGAATTTGCCAATCTCAACCTGGTTGCCACGATCGGCAGCTGGATTCTGGTTACCGGGCTGGTGATCATGCTGGTCAACCTGTTCCGGGGACTTCTGTGGGGCGAGCCGTTCGAGGGCAACCCCTGGGGAGGCGCGACACTGGAGTGGAGTACCGCAACGCCGCCGCCGACGGAAAATTTTGCTGAAGATCCGGTGGTGACCCATGGACCGTATGATTTTACGCAGCAGGATTGACACATGACTCACCAACCACACACAGACAATCTCGGCGCCAGGCTCGGCATGTGGCTGTTCCTCTTTACCGAACTGCTGCTCTTCGGAGGGCTGTTTCTGCTCTATGCCGTCTATTTCAAACGCTACCCGCACGAGTTTGCCGTTGCCGGCACACAACTCAACTGGGTGATGGGCACGGCAAATACGGTGATCCTGCTTACCAGCAGTCTCTGCGCGGCCATGGCGGTCACCGCTGTGCAGCGCGGTGAGTCGCGCCGTGCCGTGGGGCTGATCGGTGGAACGATCCTCTGTGCCGCCGGGTTCATGACCATCAAGTATTTCGAGTGGAGCGAAAA
The DNA here is from genome assembly GCA_019352135.1 of Pseudomonadota bacterium. Classification (GTDB taxonomy): domain Bacteria; phylum Desulfobacterota; class Desulfuromonadia; order Geobacterales; family Pseudopelobacteraceae; genus JACRCG01. Next base: position 3,427 of record JABBNX010000045.1, on the reverse strand, counting down.
GATCGGCCATGGCATCTATCCCGGCTCCGCGCATCTCAGGGGTGGGGTGCCGGGGGAATCGGTCTTCTTCAGTCTCTATTTCATGACCACCGGCATCCACGGACTGCACGTGCTGATCGGCTGCGTGCTTCTGGCCGTGATCGGATTCAAGATCACGTCCGGAGCGGTCACTGCCGAAAATTATAATCTGCTGGAGAACGGGGCACTTTACTGGCACCTGGTGGACCTGATCTGGATATTTATCTTTCCGCTCTATTATCTGATCCTGTGACGGTATGACCATGAACGAACAGCACCACACCATAAGCTACAAAAGTCTGACCGGCACCTGGGTGGCGCTGGTCGCTTTGACCGCTCTGACTGTCGCGGCCACCCGCCTGGATCTGGGGGGCTACAAGGTACTGACGGCGCTGACCATTGCCTGCATCAAGGCCGGGTTGGTGATCGCCATCTTCATGCACATGAAATACGAGGGACGGCTGCTGCGCTGGCTGCTGTTCCTTGCCCTGGTCACCCTGGCCATCTTCATCGGCCTTACGTTTTTTGATGTACTCTACCGTTAGCACGTTAGAAATTGTCCTTTTTATCAGGGCTGAGGGAATGACGTGAACCAACAAGATCTCATATCTACCACAGCAGCCATTGATCCGGTCTTCATGCTGATTTTCGGCATCTGTCTGGTGCTGCTGCTCGGCATTACCGTGGTTATGATTGCGTTTGTCGTGCGCTATCACCGCTCCCGGTCGCCGCAGCCGACCTCGCAATCCGACGGAAACGTCTGGCTGGAGACCATCTGGATCGTGCTGCCGACATTGCTGGTACTGGCAATGTTCTGGTATGGCTGGAAAGAGTATCTGGTGCTGCGCACCGTACCGAAGGGTGCCCTTGCGGTTACCGCCACGGCGCGCATGTGGTCCTGGGAGTTCAGGTATGCCAATGGCAAAACCAGTTCCAAACTGTATGTGCCGGTGGGTAAGCCGGTGCGGGTGGAACTGGTCTCTAAAGACGTGATCCATGGTTTTTTCGTACCCGCTTTCCGGGTCAAGCGGGATGTCGTGCCGGGCATGAGCAATTACGCCTGGTTCGTAGCCACTAACCCGGGCAGTTACGACCTGTTCTGCTCCCAGTACTGCGGCATACAGCACTCGGCAATGGTCACAACAGTTGAAGCGGTTCCGGAGGTGCAGTTTACCGCCTGGCTCAATCAGAGCAGCAGTGGAGCGGTGGGTGGCAAATTGGATGGCCGGAAGCTGGCGACTGAGAAAGGGTGCCTCGGCTGCCATTCTTTGGACGGTACCCGCAAGGTCGGGCCGACGTTCAAAGGGCTTTTTGGCAGCAAGGTCGAGGTGATGCACGATGGAAAGATGCTGAATATTATCGCTGACGATGCCTATCTGAAGGAGTCTATCCGCCAGCCCGGCGCCAAGATTGTGGAGGATTACCCGCCAATCATGCCGGCTAATGCCGATCTGACGGACGAACAGGTCACGGCGTTGATAGAATTTATAAAGAGCGTCAAATGATCCGGGCACTCGCCATGCTGTTCCGGCTGAAACTTGCGGCCCTGAATGGAGTCTCTGCGTTGGCCGGCTATGCGATGCTTCCTTCTCCCGTCGAAGTCATTCCCGCCTGCGCAGCCTTCAGCGGTGTCTTCCTGCTGGCCGCCGGAGGGTCCGCCGTCAATCAGGTGATGGAACGTGACTTGGATGCCACGATGGCACGAACCCGGCAGCGGCCGCTTCCGAGCGGTAGGCTGACTGCCTCGCAGGCAGTGGCCATTGCCGCTATTGCAATCGGCAGCGGACTGCTGCTGCTGGTAATCGCCGGTGACTGGAAACCGGCGCTGGGCGGTGCCGCTGCTCTCGCCTGGTACCTGTGTGTGTATACTCCGCTCAAGCGCCGCTCATCGCTGGCCCTGCTGGCAGGAGCCGTCTGTGGGGCCTTTCCGCCGCTCATTGGCTGGTGTCTTGGCGGCGGCCACCCTGGGGACTACCGGGTCATTATCCTGGCCAGTCTGCTGTTCCTGTGGCAGGTGCCCCATTTCTGGCTGTTTCAACGTCGTCATGCCGAAGATTACCGCCGGGCCGGAATTCCACTCTTCGATTCCCAGGGTGCACCTGCCGGCACCAGCGGATTCTTCTGGCTCTGGATGGTTGCCCTCTGTGCCGGGGCCATGCTCATGCCTGCCTTCAGTATCATCGAGTGGCCGGGTGCCCTGTGGTATGCGCTCTTTCCCGTACCACTCCTTTTTCTCGCATTCTTCCGCTCGGGAGACTTGCTTTTTCCCTATATCAACTGTTTTCCGCTGCTGGTGACGCTGCTGCTGATGGTCCAGAAGCATTACTGAACCGGCCGCTACAAGAAAGGAACTGCCATGAAGATTTTCGTTGCCGGAGGAACGGGTTTCGTAGGCGAACACCTTGTCAGGGAACTGCTGGGCAGCGGCCATTCCGTGCGCCTTCTCGTGCATAGCCACGGCACCTCCGGTGGTGAGGTCGAACAGGTCACCGGTGACATAACCCGGCCGGAGACCTTCGAAAGCAGTGTGAGCGGGTGCGACGCCGTTATCAATCTGGTCGGCATTATCCGGGAATCTCCTTCGCGCGGGGCGACCTTTGAAAAACTGCATGTGCAGGCCACGGCGGCCATGCTGAAGGCTGCCAGCACTGCAGGTATCCGGCGCTATCTGCAGATGTCGGCCCTTGGCACCCGGCCGGATGCTGTCTCCGCCTACCACCGGACCAAATGGCGGGCTGAAGAGCAGGTGCGGGAGAGCGGGCTGGAGTGGACGATATTCCGCCCTTCACTGATCTTCGGCCCGCACGATGCGTTCATAAACATGCTGGCAGCACAGTTGCGACGTGCCCCGGTCATGCCGGTCATCGGTAGCGGCAGCTATCGGGTGCAGCCGATTCATGCCGATGATGTTGCGCGCTGTTTTACCCGTGCGCTGGCGCTGCCCGAAACAATCGGGCAGACGTATGAATTGTGCGGCAAAGACCGTCTGAGCTATGAGTCGCTGCTTGATATGATTGCCGCCGCCATGGGTCGATCTCGACCAAATAAGCCGCACCTTCCGCTGGGTTTAATGAAGCTGGTTATTCCGGTTATGCAAAATATTCCGCAGTTTCCGATTACAATGGACCAACTGCAAATGCTGCTGGAAGAGAGTGTCGGCAGCAGCGAATGGCAGAAAGTATTTGGCTTTGAGCCGCGCGGCTTACAGGAAGGGATTGCTGAATATCTGCACAAAACTTGACCGGAATGCCTATGTACGGTATAAAGGCCATATGAATAGATTTTATATCAGCACGATAGCGGCCATGATGACGGGCAGGGTACGGGCGTTCACTTCTGCCGTCCTCTCCATCTCCGTCTTCTCCGTTCTGATGGTTTCGTCGAATGGTTATGCGGATGGCCTTTCCCT
>JABBNX010000245.1 GCA_019352135.1 Pseudomonadota bacterium | reverse complement strand
GATGGTTCGGTTGTCCTTCAATGCAGGGCGGTTTTCTTGATAATGCCACCGGCTGCATCTGCCAAGGGGTGAATCACGATAAATGCCGTTCCATCAATTTCATTGGTAACGTTCCTGACTCTGCCGATTTCCAGCCTGGTAACGACACAATAGAGAATATGCATCGGCTTGCCGGTCTTGCCGCCGCGGCCGTTGTATATCGTCACGCCGCGACTCAGGACGCGTACGATCGCTTCCCTGATTTCATCACTTTTTTCTGACATGATGATTATTGCGTTGTATTCCTCAATGCCATGGATCAGAAAATCAATCGTTTTCGATGCCGCAACGTATGTAAGGACCGAATAAAGCGCCGGATCGATGCCGAGAAAATAGGCGGCAGCGGAAAAGATGAAAATATTCAGGATGAGGATGACATCACCGACTTTCAGCAGATGGCTATTCTTGCTGATCAGTAACGCAGCTATTTCAGTGCCGTCAAGAACTGCACCACCTCGAATTGCAAGGCCAATCCCGGCGCCGATAAAAAAACCGCCGAAAACGGCTGTCAGGAGCTTGTCCGGAGTTACGTCCGGGTAGGTGACAAAGGCAAGGCACACAGACAGTCCCGCAATTGCCAGTGTGCTTTTCAGTGCGAACATCCAGCCAATCTGGCGAAAACCCAGTACTATGAACGGAAGGTTTATAAGCGGAATAAGGATCGACAACGGATAGCCAAGCACGTTGGCCAGCAACATGGAAATTCCGGTTACTCCGCCATCAATGAAGTGGGAAGAGAGCAAAAAGCCTTTAATGCCCATGCCCGCTGAAAGAATTCCCCCTGCGATCATAAGGGAATTTATAGATTCTCGAATAAACGTTTTCATGAAATGTGTACTTTTCATTGATTACTTTTTCCTCCGCCGCGGGGCTTCGGTTGACCGGTCTGTTTTGTGAAAAAGCGGCTATACCGTTCCTTACAAACCGGACAATTTCAGCTTTGATCCTGTGTTGACCTACTTTCATTGGTATAGGGAGAAACCTGTCTTCTCGGCAACAGCGTCCTACATAAATGTTTCTTAATAATCCATAAAGTCTCGGATCAGTCAAAAGTGGATTCTCGGAACAGCACAACTCTCTTCTCTGTTCCTTTGGTTTTTATACATTGCAGTATCGGCATTTTTGAAAAGGATGTCAGACGTTTTTCCATCTGCGGGATATATGGCAATACCGATACTGACACTTATAGAAAGAACTGTCCCATTAAACTCGCAGGTCTCGGAAATCCGATTAACCATATTCTCTGCAAGGCGAGTCACGTCGGCTTCTTGCTTGACTTCCAACAAGGCACACAAACTCGTCGCCTGCCCAGCGTCTGATCATGTCTTCTTCGCGGACGGTAGACTTTAAACGGTCTGCCATCTTGATCAGCACCTTGTCTCCCATATCGTGACCATAAGTGTCGCTAATGCTCTTAAATTTGTCAATGTCAATAAAGAGGACGTGTAGCTAGGAAAGGGCCGCTCATTGTTATTTTTGGCGTTGCAGGTTAACAGTATTTACTCTACGATGCTTTTATTTTTAAAGGGAGTGAACGATGAAAATCAGGGCACTGTTTGCTGTGGTAGTTGCTGTGATGGCAATACTGATAAATACAGGTGCTGGACAGGCGCTGGAAACGGAGTCACCCCTAGAAAAAAGCATGTCTGATACTCTTGATCTCTGGCGGGAAGGCCAATATGAACGACTTTTTGAACAGTTGGCACATCGAGGTAAAACCTCTCGCGAGTCATTTGTGGAAAAAATGCGGGAATCCTCCATTCACCCTGTCTGTTGCTGGCAGAAGATGGAACATTTCCGGATTATAAATGAAAATCGAACCGACGCCACAGTCTACGTTAAGCTTGGGTTGGAGGGTACTCCATATGTCTCCGGAGCGGTTACCCGTGAATTTAAACTTACTCACCAGGAAGGTGTCTGGAAGATGCAGTTGGCGGATGTCTTTTCAATTGCAGGGGTGACAGGTAAAAAAAGGAATGGTACAAAGCGGTACGTAAAAAAGATAATTTACTACAACTGACCTCAAATATGGCTGGTCCTTCATTTGTTGCAACAGGGGAAATAGATGGGCTTTTCAACCGAACGAAATGATCTGGCTGGATATGCCTGCACTAGTGCCGCTTCACGTGGCCGTAAGCATACTGAAGAACATCGTGATAATCGACCGGCTTTTGAGCGTGACCGGGATCGTATTATTCATTGTGCCGCCTTTCGACGGCTTGAATATAAGACGCAGGTTTTCGTAAACCATGAAGGTGATTATTATCGCACTCGTCTGACGCATTCGCTTGAGGTTGCCCAGATTGGGAGAGCAATTGCCCGCAATCTCAGTCTTAACGAAGAACTGACGGAAGCACTGGCGTTATCTCATGATTTGGGGCATACACCTTTTGGCCATACCGGTGAAGATATTCTAAATCGACTGATGGACGGTTTTGGCGGTTTTGAACATAATATGCAGTCTTTTCGAGTTGTTGACGAGCTTGAAGAAAGATATCCGGGATTTAACGGTCTGAACCTGACGTGGGAAGTCCGTGAGGGGATTATAAAGCACTCAACACCATATGACCTTTCCAGCGAAATAATGGCTGAATTTCTTCCGGGAACTGTCCCTACAATTGAAGGCCAAATTATTAACTACGCCGATGAAATTGCATATAACAACCATGATATTGATGACGGCCTGAAATCAGGTTATATAACCTTGGAGATGCTGGAACAGGTAGATCTGTGGCGCGAAGTCTGTTCCGGGGTACGCCATAAATTTCAGTCAATCGATGATAAGCGTCTGGTCTGCCAGACAATAAGTGCATTGATCGGATTGTTGATCAGCGACATCTGTACAACGACATCGGCCAATATCGAGGCGCTGGGCATAGCATCGCTTGATGATTTGCGGCGTGTAAACAGAGCCGTCGTTCATTTTAACGAAGATATAACGTCTCGAAGTCTGGAGCTCAAACGTTTCCTGTTCCAGAATCTGTATCGCCACTACAAGGTCGACAAGATGCGGGTAAAAGCTGAAATATTTATTACCCGTTTATTTGAAACATATTTGCGATATCCTAATCTGTTGCCGCCGAAATACCAGTCGCGCTTTGAGCGCTTTGGGTTGCAGCGGGTGATATGCGACTATATTGCCGGCATGACCGACCGCTTTGCGCTTGATGAATATAAGCGACTATTTGAGCCGTACGAAAGAGTGTAGCAATGAAAGTAGCAGCAAACCCCGAACAGTTTGATTTTTTCGCCTTTCTATCCCGTATGCGCTACATCAGTCGCTGGGGACTGATGCGTAACACTGTCCCGGAAAATATCCAGGAACACAGCCTTGATGTTGCCGTCATTGCTCACGCATTGGCTATAATACGCAATACGTATTATGGTGGCAGTCTTGATCCTTCCCGTGCGGCAATGTACGGTATTTTTCATGATGCCAGTGAAATTTTCACCGGCGATATGCCGACGCCGGTCAAATATTTTAATCCAAATTTCAAACAATCATTCCATCAGCTCGAAGACAGGGCCCGCAGAAAACTGCTTGCAATGTTGCCTCCTGAACTAGCGAAAGAATACGAGCAGCTGTTTTTTTTCGATGATCAACAAGAGTATGTCCACCTGGTAAAGGCTGCTGACAAAATTGCCGCGTTGACGAAGTGTATTGAAGAGGGGAAGAGTGGCAACCATGAGTTCCGCAGGGCGGAAATAGAACATTTCGAGCAGTTATCCGCTAGTAAACAGCCAGAGGTGCTCTACTTTTTGGAAAAATTTCTCCCCGGATACCGGTTATCGCTGGATGAGTTGAGGCTGGGATAATCTATTTATTCGTTGCTCATTAATTAGTCTGTGTGCCCGCTGCTTTGCAGCGCAGAATATTATAAATTACCTAAAAAAAACAAGCCATTCCACAAAGGTGTTGAAAAATGTAATCAGTTGATATCTAATGCCTCT
>JABBNX010000244.1 GCA_019352135.1 Pseudomonadota bacterium | reverse complement strand
CCATCCTTTTTTCTCGCAGTAACGGAGGTACATGCGCAGGATCATCTCGGCCCAATCCTGTGACTCTGTGCCGCCTGCGCCCGGATTTATGGTGATAAAGCAGGAATTGCGATCATGGGGGCCGGAAAGCATACGTTGAAATTCGGCTGTCTCGACCGCCTGAATCAGCCGGGAGGTCATTTCGCCAACCTCCACAAGTGTTTCGGCGTCCTGGGCCTCTTCTCCCAGTTCGATCATTACGCGGATATCCTCCGCCTGGCGCACAAGTGCATCCCACATCTGGACAATCTTTTCCAGTGTCGTTCTCTTCTTGACTATATCTTGGGATTTCCCGGAGTCATCCCAAAAACCGGGCACTGACATTATCGATTCGATCTCCATGATCGATTCGCGTTTGGTCTCTATGTCAAAGTGCCCCCCTAAGCTTGGCGATCCGTTCTTCACAGTCCTTCACTTTTGCAATCTCTTCGCGGTACATAGCTGTTACTCCTTAGTTAGAAACTATTCTTTTTATCCTGGTCAGGACGTAATTTATTCCGTTTGAACCATCCTAACAGGGCAATGCCGGCGGTCAACAGCACGCAGAACCAGGCTGGGGCATCTCCTATCGTGAGGTAGAGAGATGTACCGCGACCCGGCCGAATGTCGCCGGTGCGATATGCTTCTACAAACAGGTTGGTCATGGTGTGAATGTGGCCGTTCTCGTCAACAATTGACGTTACCCCGGTGTTTGCGGCGCGGATCAAAGGGGTGCGGGTTTCGATCGCACGAAAAACTGAGATGGCAAGGTGCTGATAGGGTGCTGATGAACGACCAAACCAGGCGTCATTGGTGATTGCCACCAGAACGCGGGCACCGGCCTGGACGTATTCGCGGGCCAGTTCCGGAAAAATTATTTCATAGCAGATCTGGATGCCGAGTTTTGTGCTCCCCATATTCAGGGGGACCGCCCGCTCGCCGGGAGAAAAATCGCCGATACCGACTACAAGCTTGTTAATAAAGCTCAGGATGTTCCCGAGCGGTACATATTCGCCAAACGGCACCAGGTGGAGCTTGTCGGCACGTCCGACTGTTTCGCCACTCGGAGATATCAAAAAAGCACTGTTCAATAAGGTACTCCTGCCGTTGCGGAGCTCATGGGCCGGGCTTCCGAACAGCAGATAGGCATGCATATCACGGGCAAGATTTCTGAGTCGTTCTGCCTGGAGCGGTTCATCCTGAAAAAAGAACGGTACGGCGCTTTCGGGCCAGACAATGAGGTCGACTCCTCCTTTGGACGCCTCACGGGTAAGGCGCTCGTAAGTGTCCAGCGTCTGTTCACGAAATTCGGGGCTCCATTTGATGTCCTGAGCAATGTTCCCTTGGATCAGGGCCACCCGCAGAGGTTTTGAATGGGGTGTTTCCACTTCATTTAACCGATTGAAACCGTAGAAAAGTGTGCCGAGTAGAAGTGCCAGAAGTATAATTGCACTTTTTACCGGGTAGCGGACACCAGCACCTGAAACCGCCCGCAGAGCGCGGTACAATACGATATTTGTCAGCACAATCAGCAGGGTTATGCCATAGACCCCCGCCAGGTCGGCAATCTGGATTAACGGCAAGGTCCGGAACTGTGAGTGTCCCAGCATGGCCCAGCCAAAGCCGGAAAACAGAAATGAGCGGATAAAATCAAAGGCGACCCAGGCGACCGGGAGGGTAAAGGCGGCTTTGATACCGATCAGTTCCCCCAGGCGGGCAATATAGGTACTCAGGCCATAGAACAATGCCAACCATAGGACCAGCATCAGATAGGCCGGTATACTGACTAACCAGGGCAGATGACCGTAACGAGTAAAAACGATATTAAGCCAGTAGAGAATGATTGCATATGCAGTAATGCCACAGGTCAGGCCAATGCGGAACGCTATCCGCGGCGAGCTCTCTTCAAGGGCTATCAGTAAGGGGATCAGGGCGATCCAGGCGAGGAAAGAGAGGCCGGGATTGGGGAAAGAAAGAGCAATCAGGATGCCACTGGCGATTGCCAGTCCACCTCGCCGGTCAAACAGCTGTTTGAGTAATGAAAAAGAGATCAGCGTTCTCACTCACGCCCCGGTTCTTCTGCTGGGACTTTGCTGATAAGGCTAATCCCCACTTTTTTCACTCGCCGCAGATCGGCGTCAAGGATGGTAAGGCGCAGTCCGGCGCCATCGATCGTGTCTCCGATTGCCGGAATTTTTCCGATCAGATGAAAGACAAGCCCTCCGACGGAATCAAAGTTGTCCCGTTCGATCTCAAGGTCGAAATATTCTTCAAGCTCTTCGACAGGGAGCCGCCCGTCGGCAGTTATGCTTCCGTCAGGGTTCGCGGTCAGCAGAGATTCTTCGCGATCATGTTCATCCTGAATGTCCCCTACAATCTCTTCCAGCAGGTCTTCGATTGTTATCAAGCCGGATGTGCCGCCATACTCGTCAATGACAATTGCCAGATGGATGCGTTTGCGTTTAAATTCCTGCAGTAACTGCTCCAGATTTTTTGATTCGGGGATAAAGTATGGAGGGCGCATAAACTCTCGAACAGAAAGGCTTTTTTCATCAGTACCCCACTGTTTGAGAAGATCTTTGGCATACAAAAGTCCAATAATATTGTCGATGGTGTCTTCATAAACCGGGATGCGGGAGTGGCCACAGGCGATAATCGTATCCAATAGCTCGCGTATGGTGGCGTCGACGGTGACACAGGCCATTTCAGTCCGGGGTACCATGACTTCCCGCACGATTGTTGTGCCGAGGGAAAAAATCGAGCGGATCATCTCGCACTCATCCTCGTTGACGAGACCTTCTTCTTCTGATGCTTCGATAAAATCGTTTATATCCTGCTCGGTTGTTCTTTTGCGTCCGGTCATAAAACGGCTGACGCGTTCGATAAAACCGGACCTTCTACTGCTGCCTTCGTCCACTGCTTTTTCCTCCTGATCGTTCTGGTTTTTGTGATCTTTTAGGCGCTTCTGATTTGTCGGGGCGGGGTGATTTCGGGCGTACATCGCGCTGCGGGTGTCCTGCAGATATAATTTTTGCCGGTTCGCCGGATAATTCGCGTACCTCAGCGTCAGAAAGATAGCGAAATTGACCAGTTCTGAGCGTACCGAGCTGAAGAGCGCCGTAGCGAATCCGTTTAAGTCGTACGACAGAAAGACTGACGGCTTCGCACATTCTGCGCACCTGGCGATTGCGTCCTTCGTGAATCGCAACCGAAATCCAATCATTCTGTTCGCCGCTCTTCACCAGACTCACAACCGCCGGTGCGGTCATGCCATCATCCAGTTCAACACCTTCGGCCATGCGTTTGAGTTGTTGGTCGATGACCTTGCCACGAACCCGGACATGATACTCTTTTTCAATTTCATGGCGGGGATGCATCAGGCGGTTGGCCCACTCCCCGTCATTGGTCAGCAAAAGAAGCCCTTCGGTGTTGTAATCGAGGCGTCCCACCGGGTAAACCCGATCCGGAACGTCTTTCAGTAGATCAGTTACCAGTGGGCGGTCCTGGCTGTCTTTAAGCGCAGTGATATAGCCGGGTGGCTTGTTGAGCAGGATGTAGAGGCGTTGGGCGTTGATCTTCAGAGGTTTTCCGTCTACCGAAATTGTGTCTTTTTCTGGATCGGCCTTGCTGCCCAGTTCAGTGACCACGACGCCGTTGACGGCAACCTGTCCGTTCAGGATCAGCGCTTCAGAGGCGCGGCGCGAGGTGATTCCGGCGGCGGATATGATTTTTTGCAGACGTTCAAGCATAATGCCTCTTTGTTTAAGTAAAATACGCCGTACATTATGACATAAAGTATAACGATTCACAATGGCGTATGGCGGCCATTATGTCAATACTACACTGCTATTCGTCAGGGCGATTGCTTATAATATTCCATGATACCGAGTAGTTATTTTTGTGTATTAACACCAATATATTAAAGTCTGACTGACCCATACCGATACAGTACTGTGAATCCATTATGTTAGG
>JABBNX010000044.1:1600-24460 GCA_019352135.1 Pseudomonadota bacterium | reverse complement strand
ACCTGGATGTACTCGTCACCGAGCAGGGGCTTGCCGATCTGCGCGGCCTTGATCCGAAAACTCGTGCCCAGCTCATTATCGACAAGTGCGCCCACCCCGATTACAAACCGATCCTTCAGGAATATCTTGATATGGCAACAAAGGATTGCCTGGCCAGAAAGGCGGGGCATGAACCGCAGCTTCTTGATCGGGTGTTCAAAATGCAGGTCAACCTGGCAAAGAACGGTTCCATGAAAATAGCTGACTGGGATATCTAGTATTTTTAGATAACAGCGGAACAGCGTATAGTTTGATAAAAAAGGCCCGGAAAGTGGGCCTTTTTTTTGTTGATAAAATGACGAGAGGCGTGAAAGCGAGGTTTATCCACAGTCGATGCAGGATGGTTCAACGTGTCATGCAGGGCGTGATGGAACAAAAATGGTGTCCAACATACTGCACGTGTCAAACGAAAGATAATATTTATGGAACTATTTCATTGACGTGCTGTAACAATTACTTGTAATAACCGGCAACGGAGATATTATTGATGTACTTACGTGTTCGGGGGGATGTATGGAAACTGACAGCAGCAGGAGGACATTTCTCGGGGTATGCCTTGGTGGCCTCGGAATAATTGCAGCGGCAGCGGTTTCCTGGCCGCTGTTCCGCTATCTTGCGCCTCGTTCGGCCAGTGAAACGGCTGGAAAGGTAGTGATACCTGATACGGATGTTCGCAATGGCGAAGCAAAATTTTTTGAATATGCCGGTTCCTCGGCCGTTCTGATTCGCAAGAAGAATGGAGAGCTTGCCGCTTTTTCTGCAGTTTGTACACATTTGGGATGCATCGTCCAATGGGAGAAGGCCAAACAGGGTTTTCTCTGTCCCTGCCACGGTGGACGGTATTCCGCTGATGGTGTCGTGCTGGCAGGACCGCCTCCAAGGCCATTGAAGAAGCTTCCTTTCACGGTGGCTGGAGGAAATATTACTATCGGCTGAACTGATGTGTCAGAGGAGTGTGTATGTCTCTCATAAAAAAAATTGTTAACTGGACAGACGTTCGTGTCGGAGTGCGCGAGGTGGTGGAAAAGGAGCTGACCGGTTATCTGCTGCCGCGCAACATAAACTCCTGGTACTCGATGGGGAGTATTCTTCTGTTCGCCTTTGCCCTGCAGGTCGTGACCGGTATGCTGCTGCTGATTTATTATGTCCCGGATGCTGATAAGGCTTTTAAAAGCGTTTCCACCATTATGAACGATGTCCCCTACGGCTGGCTGATCCGGATGTGCCATGTCGTCGGATCCAATATGATGATGCTGGCGCTGCTGTTTCACATGCTTTCAGTGCTCTTTATGGGAAGCTACAAGAAACCGCGCGAATTGAACTGGGTGACCGGATTTATCCTGTTCACACTGGTGCAGGCCATTTCTCTGACCGGATATCTGCTCCCATGGAGTCAGCTTTCGTTCTGGGCAACTACCGTGGCCACCAACAGCGCCAGTGCCATACCGGTGGTGGGGCCATATCTTGTTGAGTTACTGCGCGGCAGTCAACTGGTCGGACCGCCGACACTGGGGCGTTTCTTTGCTCTCCATGTGGCGGTTATTCCGGCCGTTATTGCCGCTCTGATCGGCGCCCATCTCTTTCTCCTCAAACGCACCGGAGTCTCGACACCTCCGTTCGGCGTGCAGGACACCGGCAATCAGTGGCAGGGGGAAAGCTACCGCTACGAAGATCATCCGGGCGGAATTCCCTTCTTCCCTGATTATGCTTTCGAAGATATGAGGTCGATTGCAATCTACATGGCAATTTTTCTGGCGGTGGTTTTTTTCGACCCATACCTGTTCTTTCCCACGGATGCCTTTCTTCCGGCCAATCCTTTCGCTACCCCGGCACATATCAAGCCGGAATGGTATTTCCTGGCCAACTACCAGACGTTGAAACTATTTCCCAATGAACTGATTGGCCTGTCCCTGCAGGCCGTTGCCATGACTTTCCTGGCACTGCTTCCCTTTATCGACCGCGGCAGGGAACGCCATCCCCTTAAACGGCGCTTGTTCATGACCTGTTCCGTCGCTGGGCTGCTGCTCTGGATCGGACTCAGCATATGGGGGCATTTTTCATGAGATATCACGATACGACCATTACTCTCCGTCTACAGCTGTATGCCGTCATGCTGCTTGCACTTGCACCATACCTTTTTCCGTCAGCAGCGTGTGCGCAGGAACCGGCTGAACCGGTATGCATCACGTGCCACTCTACGTTGCCGGAAAAATTCAGCCAGCCGGTCAAGCTCTGGCGGGGAAGCATCCATGCCGAAAACGGCATCTACTGTAATGGCTGTCACGGAGGCGACCCGAACGATGCTGCCAATGCCATGAACCCGGCGCGCGGATTTCTGGGAGTGCCTACAGAAACTGCCATACCGGCGTTTTGTGGCCGTTGCCATGTCGGTGTATTGAAGGATTATCTGGCAAGTGCTCATGGGCGTAAGCTGGGCAAGGGAGGACCGACCTGTGTAACCTGTCACAGTAATCATCATGTGGTAAAAGCCTCTTTAGCACTGATCAATGAGCAGAGCTGCAGCCGTTGTCACAGTTTCGAACGGGCCAGAGTCATCCGTGCTGCGATGCAGGAAACCGAGGCAATGATTGTCGCCATAGATGGACGCATCAGCGGCTTTAAAAAGACCGGCACCGATACGGAAAAACTTGAAAAAGAGCTTTTTGCGGTGCGGAATCAATTTCACACCCTGTTTCACAGTGTCGATGTGGAACTGGTAAAAAATGACTCGGCCCAGATTCAGGCAGATCTGAGGAAAATACAGGTGGTGCTTGACGGGCTGGATACGGAACACCAGAGGCGTATGATTGCCGGGGCTGCTGCCGTGTCGATCATGTTGATGATTGCGCTGGTACTGCACTTGCTGAGGAAAACGTATGACTAGGTTTGTTTCGCGGTTATTTTTTTTACGGTAAACCGGGAATGAAGCTCACAAAGAAAAGGGTGCTTGACAAGTGCTGGACAGTTCATTTAGAGTCACACCCCATAAAGGGGAGTAGCTATCAGCCGGAGACATGGCTGACCCCATGCTCGTCAACACAGTCGCAAGACTCGGGCCGGGAACGATAACCATCGCAAGCAAGACCTTTATCCAATGCGTATTCCGCCGTGGGTAAAGGTCTTTTTTATTAGCCACCGATTGTATCCACATCCCCTGTTGGCGCTTCCGATGCAGGAAGCATGTTTTTCGTAAAACCGCAGAACGGAGGTGGTATGATGATTTTTGTTACTCACCTGCAGATGAAGGAAGGCATCACTACGCTTAAGTTGCGCGCTTGTTGGTACGTGACTTTTAAACGGCATTTTTTTGTAAAAGGAGGTTTTGCACATGGAATGGTTGACTGACCCGCAGGTCTGGATGGCGCTGGTAACCCTAAGCGCTCTGGAAATTGTCCTGGGAATTGATAATATTATCTTTATCTCTATCCAGGCCAGTAAGCTCCCCTCTCATCAGCAGGAGAAAGCCAGACTTCTCGGACTCGGGCTGGCAATGTTTATCCGCATCGGGCTCCTTTTTTCTCTTACCCGGCTTATGGGGCTCACCGCACCACTGTTCTCGGTGGTGGGGAATGAAATTTCCGGTCGCGATTTAATCCTGATCTCCGGCGGTCTCTTTCTTCTCTGGAAAAGTACGATGGAGATCCATGAGAAGCTGGAAGGCGAGGAAGAAGTGTCATCCGCCCGTGTCGGTGCAACGTTTAGTGCGGTTATTGTACAAATCCTCCTGTTGGATATTGTTTTCTCCCTTGATTCAATAATTACCGCCTTGGGAATGGCCAGCCAACTTGCCATAATGGTTGCTGCGGTCGTCATTGCAGTCGGGTTTATGATGTTTTTTTCAGGAAAAATCAGTGTTTTTGTAGAAAAGCACCCGACCATCAAGATGCTGGCATTAAGTTTCCTGCTTCTGATCGGCGTGTCACTTATCGGCGATGGTTTCGATATGCACATACCCAAGGGATATGTCTATTTTGCCATGGCCTTCTCGGTTATGGTAGAGATGTTAAATCTGAGACTCAGGCGCGGTACGCCGGTCAAACTCCATCAACCACATCTGGTAAATTCGGCCAAATAGCTGAACATGCCAATTCCCGCCGGCCCAGCGATGTTTTTTTAATCGGCAGGGGAGGGAATAAAACCACCGGTGCCGAACCGGGGAACTTTCTAAGGGCACCAACGAGCAAAGGGGTACGGCGATGATTAAAAACAAGTTCATTTTGGTTCTGATACTGCTGGCACTGGTTCTGCCGTTTATTTCGTACCTTCTGGATTTCTATGTCGATTGGCTTTTTTTCATAGAGACAGGCTATTCATCGGTGTTTACGACAACATTATATGCCAAAACAGGTGTCGGGCTATTCTTTGGAGCGTTTCTGTTTGTCGCTCTCATGGTCAATCTTTTGTATGCGAACCGGGCACACTTCCCCTACGCCGGCATTTTTATCGTAGGGGGAGGCAATTTCCGCGTACAAAGAGACGAGATGATTCGGCTTGTAAAACCTCTGGCCGTCCTCATCAGCATGGTCCTGGCTTTTTTTGCAGGTAATTGGGGTGCCGTGCAATGGGAAGAAGTGTTGCTCTTCATGAACAGGGTGGACGTCGGCACAGTTGATCCGGTCATCGGCAAGGATATCGGTTTCTATCTGTTCAGTCTGCCGTTTTGGGAAAGTCTCCAAGGTTTTGTCGGCTTCGTGCTGCTGGCAACTGCTGTCCTGACCGGTGCGGTGTACCTTGTGCGGGGCGGCATCGTGCTGACTGAGCGAGGGGCGACAATTGACGTGAAGGTCCGTCGTCATCTGGCGGTGTTGTTGGGGATTTTCGCCTGTGTGATCGCTGCCGGTTTCTACCTGGACAGCTTCCGGCTGCTGCTTCCCGGAAACGGCGCCTTTTATGGCGCTGGGTATACCGATGTCAACTCACGACTGCTGACCTATCGGGTTCTGACGTTCCTGACACCGCTGGCGGGGTGCATGCTGGCGGTAGCAATATGGAAAGGTACTTGGCGCAGGGCGGTGCTTCCTCCGGGTGTCATTGTGGTACTGTATATTATCGGTATCGTGGTGTATCCGGGACTGCTCCAAAAATTCAAGGTTGCCCCAAACGAATTGGCTTTGGAAATGCCGTATATAGAGAGCAATATCGCATTTACCCGCTTCGGCTACAACCTTGACAAGATTGAAACCGTACCCTTTGATGTTGATACCAAGCTATCCGCTACCGATATAGCTAACAATGATGCCACCATCAAAAATATTCGCCTCTGGGATCATGCCCCGCTGCTTAAGACATACAGCCAGCTACAGCAGATCAGAACCTATTACAAATTTTTTGATGTGGATAATGACCGTTACATGGTGAACGGGCAGTACACCCAGGTCATGCTATCGCCGCGCGAACTCTCCTATGCCGATCTTCCCAGCAAAAACTGGATCAACGAACGGCTCATCTTCACCCATGGTAACGGCATCACCCTTGGCCCGGTCAGCCGGATCAGTAAAGAAGGGCTCCCCGAATTTTTTGTCAAGGATATTCCGCCTGTCAGCCTGACCGATGTCAAGATAACCCGGCCGGAAATATATTTTGGTGAGCTGTCCAATAATTACGTGGTCGTCAAGACGAGGGTGCCTGAATTCAGTTATCCGACCGCCACCGGCAATGTCAACACCACCTATACCGGAAAAGGCGGAGTGCCGATCGACTCGTTTCTCAAAAAGGCGCTGTTTGCCGCCAGGTTCGGGACAGAAAAGATCCTGCTTTCTTCGGATATTACTGCGGAGAGCCGTATTATCTACAATCGCAACATCAATGAACGGGTCAGGGCAATAGCGCCTTTTCTCAGTTTTGATACCGACCCCTATATGGTTGTTACGAAGAACGGTGAGCTTAAATGGATCATTGATGCCTATACCTCTTCGGACCGTCTTCCCTATTCAAAGCCGCTTACGGGTGGTATCAATTACATGCGAAATTCCGTCAAGGTGGTTGTGGACGCCTATGACGGTTCACTCGACTTTTACATCAGCGACCCGCAAGATGTGTTGATAAAAGTGTATGCCCGCATGTTTCCGACCCTTTTCAAGCCGATGAGCGCAATGCCGGATGATCTGCGCAAACATGTCCGCTATCCGCACCAGTTCCTTCAGCTTCAGGCCGCCATGTACTCAGCCTACCACATGACGGACCCGAAGGTTTTCTACAACAAGGAGAACCTCTGGCAGGTTCCGTCTCTGGGTGAAAAGCCGATGGAACCGAGCTACACGATCATGAAACTGCCGGGTGAAAAGGCGGAGGAGTATATCCTGCTGCTGCCGTTTACACCGTCCAAGCGGGACAATCTGGCGGCCTGGCTGACGGTCCGCTGTGATGAGCCGAATTATGGCAAGATCCGGGCCTATACCTTCCCACGCGACAGGTTGATTTATGGCCCGAAACAGATTGATGCGCGCATCAACCAGGATTCCTTTATTTCCCAGCAACTGACGCTCTGGAATCAGCGCGGCTCAGAGGTTATCCGCGGCAGCATGCTTATAATTCCAATCGAGAAATCGCTGCTCTATGTCCAGCCGCTGTTTCTTGCCGCAGATAAAGACGGCCTGCCCGAATTGAAACGGGTGATTGTTGCCTTTGGGGATCAGGTGGTTATGGAGGAAAACCTGGAACTGGCTCTGCAACGACTCTTCGGTGGTAAAAAATCTGCTGCTACTGTCGCCATGGCAGATACCGCAGATTTAAAAGCAGCACCGACTACATTGGCCCGGGAAGCGATGGGCATCTATGAAAAGGCAACCAACCTGCAACGTCAAGGCGACTGGGCCGGTTATGGAGATGAATTGCGAAAGCTGGGACAGGTGCTGAAGCGGATGGCGCAATAGCTGCTTGAAAAATCTTAGCTGAAATAACAACCGAACCACATCCCTGAGGTGAGGTGTTTTGAAGTGGTGTATCATCAACACAATCAGGATGGCTTATGATATGAAAATCACCTTATTGACCAATTTTAAAGAATTTGAGAAAAGATCCAATACCGGCCGTCTGGTGGTCGACGTTCTCGGAAGTGCTGCCGAGCAGATTCGCTGGGACAGGATGAATCCCTCTACCCGGCTGATCGAGGAAATTGAGGCGGGTGGCGTGGCGTTGGTCTACCCCGGTGCAACTGGAGAAAATGACGGCGATCTGAGCGGCCTTACACACTTCATAATAATTGACGGGACCTGGCATGAAGCTCGGAAAATCCATCAGAGAAGCCCCTATCTGCAAAAAATCCGGCGGGTTGGCCTGAAAACAGGTGAGAAATCGGCATATAATCTCAGGAAAAATCAGAAGGAATCAGGTCTGTGCACTGCGGAATGTGTCATCGAAGTATTGCGTCTTTCAGGGCACGCCGCCGATGCAGAACGGCTACAGGAACGATTCCTGGCATTCATCAGGCCGCCTGGAGTTATGCGGGGAGCGGTGCAGGGGCATTAGCTCTGGAGAGATATATCTTTACGGCGGTATTATCATGCCTTGAATTTGTTTTCGTTGCCGGCTAACAACCGCCTGATATTTTCATGATGCCGCACAATAACTGTCAGGGAAATTATAATTGTTACCGTGGTGAGAGCCCTGCTGCCGCCTAAAAAAAACACTGCCAGCGGCATAGTGGCCGCAGCAGAAATGGATCCGAGCGAAACGTAGCGCCAGATAAACATCATGCAGGCAAATACTGCGACAGCAATTGTGACCGCCAGGGGAGCCAATGCCAGAAAAACTCCCAGTGCAGTAGCCACGCCTTTTCCCCCCTTGAATCTGAGGAATACAGAAAAAACGTGGCCGCAAAATGCGGCCAGGCCGACCCAGGCGGCAAATTCAGGTGGAAGTGCGCTGAATTTAACGAGAACAACCGGGATCATTCCCTTCAGGCAGTCCCCGATCAGCGTAATGATGCCGACTTTACGACCGATGGTACGATACAGGTTGGTCGCGCCGATATTTCCGCTTCCCTCATTGCGGACATCAATCCCATACACCTTGCCGAGCAGCAGTCCAGTCGGGATCGATCCAATCAGGTAGGCGACACCGATAACGATAAGCAGTGCTACTATGGCTGCCTGATCTCCTGTCATTGCATTGCCTTGTTGGCATCAGCGGCGTATGAACTGGCAGGGAATTCCTTTATTAGCTTTCCAAGGATCTCGCGCCCTTTCTCTTTCTGCCCATCCTCCAGATATGCCTTGCCGAGATAATACATCACTTCATCGCGTCGTGCCGAGTCGGCAAACCTTTTGAGCGCTTCTTCAAAGCGACCAATTGCGGCTTTATAGACATCAGTCTTCAGGTAAAAACGGCCAACATACAGCTCGTACTCCAGTTCTTTATCGCGGCACTGGCGAACTTTCTCCTCAACTTCTGCCCGTTGGGCTCCATCAGGGTACAGTTTCAGATAGGAGTCAAGGGTTGTTAACGCATTTTTTACCGGTGTCTGGTCGGTATCGATGCCGTGAATCTGGTTGAAATAGCTCATTCCTTGCCGATACAAAGCATAACCGGCTTGCGGGTCTTTTGGATGTAATTTCCGGAAGTCCTCATAGCCGGCAGCCGCTTCGATATAGTCTCTATTCAGGTAATAGGCGTCTGCAATATTAAGTTCTGCCTTTATGCTGAGTTCCGGTGACTTATAGGTTTCCTTTACTTTTTTCCATTGGGCTATTGCCTCTTCATATTTCCCGGCTTGATAAAACTGTTCTCCATCTTTATAGAGCATATCAACCGACTTATTTGCCTGCGGGGTGGAGCATCCCTGGAAAAAAGCTGCGGCAAGAATGGACAAGGCAATCAGTTTTGCAGATGTTTTCATACGGATCCTTTTTGAAATGATGACATTATATGATTCCCGCGCCGCGTTCGTCCGCCAGCAAGCGGCCGATTATATCATGATTAAGCCATATGGCCGGTGAGACAGTATTCCAGGAACTGTGCAGCATCAGTCGGCCGGTGGCAAGAAACACTATTCGTGATAATTCAGCGCAGACCAGTTGCTTCTGGTCCCGGTGTTTCTCCATGAGTTCGGCAGAACTGTTCAGCATCAGCTCCGCCTGTTCGCGGGAATTGTGCTGTGGCCAGGTTGAAAAGTCCACTATCTGTTTCAAAATGGGTGAGGAAAGATAGTGGTCTGCACGATCCAAGAGGCTGCCTATGGTCTCTCCATCATTCAACATGGCCTGGCAGCGGGCCTCAAGTGGTGCTGAGATCTGTTCGCCGGCTTCACGGCGGATTGCGTGCAAAAGTGGGTAAAGCGAGATTTCTACCCCCAGAAAAAGGGCGCTGGAATTCGTCTGAATTTCCGGGCAGTTATAGACTGTTGCGTGAACACCTGCTGCTACGGCCTCGGAAGCTATGTCTTCAAGACGCATCTTGGCAAACCCCTGAACATACGGAGTATAGGACTGCCAGCTATAGTGACCGTTTATCAGCACGCCTGTGCCGTGGTAACCGTATGCGGAGTAACAGACCTTGCTTCCCGCGCCGGTATTCCGTGCACGCAGGGTTGCGGTACCTTCAATCAGATAGCGGAACGTGTCGGCTGTTACTTCGTTGAAGCTGGTATTGCAGAGCTGGCCGAGCGGACTGTTCCAGAAAATCTCTGATGACAGGAATTTGTCGCCGGTGCCTTTGAATATCCGGTTTAGAAGCGGCATGAACACGCGGGCGCGCGGAATACCGCCTGCCATGGAATGGGCAAGGTGGATGTTGGCATCAGCCGGTATACGCGTGAGCAGTTCTGCTTCCAGTTGGGCTAGACGGGAGCGGAACCGGGTACTTCCAGCTGCACATGCTTTTTCGATGCTTCCTTCGATAAAGCTGATGGTGGCAAAGTCATCCGGTCGTGCTTTTTTCAGCTGTTCAGCTATCGAAGGGACGCCGTCAACAGTTTCCATGTCAAAGCCGGCTTCCAGTGGAATATTAATAATCTGTCCGCCCAGCACTGTTTCTGCTTCAACCAGCTCTTCTGCTGTAAGTGGCCTCAATGTCCCGTCACTACCCCTGCGCCCGACTGTTGTGCCGATTACGGTCATGCCCGCCCGTTTGGCTTCGTCAACCAAGCCGTTAGCATAGCCGCGTCCAAATAGTTCGCCTACCAACACCAGCACGTCGCCGGTTTTATATCCGGCAGGATCAGGCAGCTGTTGCAGTGGTCTGTATTCCGTCATGCTATCCCCCAGATTCGATAAAATAAGCTACCTATTTAGCATAAACCGCCCTGTCATGTGAACATAAAAAGCTGCCGTGACATAAGGTGCTATTCGTGCTAGGCTTGAACAAATGTTAGGGAGATACTTTACGTGAATGATGACCTGATTCTTCTCGGCCACGGGAGCGGTGGCCGGCTTTCGCACCAGCTGCTTGATGAGCTGATCATACCGATTGTCAGCGGGATTTCATCTTCGGGACAAAATGATGCCGCACTGCTGGAGGGCATATCCGGACGGATTGCCTACACGACGGATTCTTTTGTCGTTGATCCGATATTCTTCCCGGGTGGAACTATTGGCAGTCTGGCCGTGCATGGCACCGTCAACGATCTGGCCATGATGGGAGCCCGGCCGCTCTGGTTGAGTGTCGGGTTGATCATCGAAGAGGGGTTCAGTAAAGCTGATTTGAAAATTATTCTGGAAGACATGCGTACCGCGGCGGATGCGGCCGGAGTTGCAATCGTTACCGGAGATACGAAGGTTGTGCCGCGTGGCAAAGCCGACAAGATCTTTATCACGACCTCGGGTGTTGGTGCAGTTGAACACTCACTGCCGATTCATGGCGCCAATGCGCAGCCGGGAGATGTTGTCATTATTAACGGTACAATTGGTGATCATGGCATTGCCGTCATGGCGGGACGAGAAGGACTTGTGGTCAGCACCGAAATAAAAAGTGATTCTGCGGCGTTGAATGGTTTGGTTGCTGATCTTCTGAAGGAAGTCGGCGCTGCTCTTCACGTGCTGCGTGATCCGACCCGGGGTGGCGTGGCAACGACAATCAAGGAAATTGCCCAGCAGTCAAGCGTCTCCATCACCTTGCAGGAAGAGGCATTGCCGGTCAAACCGGCGGTACGGGGTGTCTGTTCGATTCTGGGCCTTGATCCGCTGTTTGTGGCAAACGAGGGAAAGCTGTTGGCCTTTGTGGCGGATGATGCTGCAGAAGCAGCCTTGGCCGTCATCAAGAAGCATCCGCTGGGAGCAAACGCTGCTGTTATCGGTACGGTAGGTGCCGGTCCGGCTGGACGGGTGCAGATGGAAACGCTGATTGGGGGCATGAGGTCAGTCGACATGCTCTCCGGAGAACAATTGCCGAGGATCTGTTGAGATGGCCAAGGAGAAAACACCGGTAACTGCTGCCGTTCGCGTACTACGTGCCGAAAAGGTCATCTTCAGCGATCACCTCTACGCCTATGAGGACAAAGGTGGAACAGCGGTCTCATCCCGCGAACTCGGCGTTGACGAACATGCCGTCATTAAAACACTGGTGATGGAAGATGATAACCGCAAGCCGTTGATAGTCCTAATGCATGGAGACCTGCAGGTATCCACCAAGGAGCTGGCACGCGTAATCGGAGTAAAACAGGTTTCGCCCTGCAACACGGAAGTGGCTCAAAAATACAGCGGCTATCAGGTCGGTGGCACCTCACCATTCGGGACGCGTTTCCCGCTGCCGGTCTATATGGAAGAAAGCATCGCCGGCTTGTCAAAGATTTACATCAATGGTGGTAAACGGGGCTACCTTGTCGGGGTTGCTCCCAAAGAGCTTGTCAGAGTGCTGAAACCGCGTCTGGTCTCAGTCGGTAACAGATAGGAAGGAAGGGGTATGATCAGAAAAGCACAAATTGCGGATGTAAAAAATATCCAGAAGTTGCTGATGACTTTTGCTAATCAGGGAGACATGCTTTCCCGTTCACTGTCGGAGCTATATGAATCGTTGCGCGATTTTTACGTAGCAGAAGACGAGGGTGTTCTGCTTGGCGCCGCGGCACTGCATGTCGTCTGGGATGATCTGGCAGAGGTGCGTTCTGTCGCTGTGGTGGAGGATGCCGGCAGGAAGGGAATCGGCAGCAGCCTGGTGCAGGCCTGCATCTCTGAAGCTTGTGAAATAGGCTTGAAACGGATATTCTGCCTGACTTACAAGCCTGATTTTTTTGCCAAGCACGGATTTCGTCTGGTTGATAAAGCCGAATTGCCGCAAAAAGTCTGGGGCGATTGTATTAAATGCCCGAAATTCCCGGATTGTGACGAAAACGCCATGATCTTAGACCTGTGAAAGAAGCAAGGGCGGCCCGAGGCCGCCCTTGCTTCTTTCAGGATCAGATGTAGTACATGACGCGATGATCTGCCTCATTCTTGATACCCATGTCGTGTGCACGCTGACAGAGTGTCTGCAGGGTCATGCCGCCAAGGAGAGTATCAAGCAGCGAGTTTGCTTCCGCCCAGACGGTCTCTGTGACGCATTTTCCTTCAAAAGGGCATTCATTCTTGCGCCGGCTTTTCTTCGGGGTGATTCCGGAGCAATCAACCATCAATACATCCTGCTCGGTGGCATTGAGAATCTCAAGAACAGTAATTTCATTCGGTTTCCGAGCCAGCGCATACCCGCCTTGTGGTCCACGCTTGCTTTTCAGAAGGCCGGCACGCTTCAGATTCTGGAAGATCTGTTCCAGATAACGAGGAGAGATCAGTTGCCTGCGGGAGATATCTTGAATCTGGACGGGTTCAGGACCGCAGTTATAGGCGATATCAAACATGGCTCGCAGACCGTATCTGCTTTTTGTGGAGAGGCGCATACTGTACTCCGGTAGTAGTTTTACAAGCGATTTTATGCTCTTTTGAGGATGAGAATCATTCTGGCTAACGCATTGTCCTGTTTCGCTGGACGAGAATGAACTGCAAGAAATCATTACGGAAGCAGGCCGGTGTTGTCAAGAAAATAAACTATAACAGCAGACCCAATCCATGTGGCGAATATAAAATAGGCATAATTGGTATATTTGAAGTATATCCTGGTTTGTCAGGGCCGGGCAGTGCGCGCGATTGTTGCAGCAAACACAGTTGCTGCCCCGGCCTTTTTCAGCACTTTGGCGCATTCATCCATGGTGCTGCCGGTTGTCATAACATCATCAAGCAGCAGTATGCGTCTACCGGCAACGTAATCAGGCCGGTTGACGGTAAAGGCTCCCTTTACATTCAATCGGCGCTCTGCAGCCGAGAGCTCGATTTGAGGTTCGGTCGACCGGCTTCTGACGAGGATGTCCGGCAACATTGGGAGAGAAAGCTTGTGTGAGATTGTTCTCCCGAGAAGAACTGCCTGATTGAAACCACGCTGACGAAGGCGGGAGCGGTGGAGCGGGACCGGGACAATAAGGTGTGGCGTGGCATCCGGCAAAAAGTCACATATCCCTTCCAGGGCCAGGAGCGCCAATGGATGCCGCAGGTGCGTACGGTGGTTATACTTGAAGGAATGTATCAGGTCGCGTATTGCCCCTTCATAGAGAAAGCGTGACCGGGCGGTATCAAAATGCGGCGGATGGATCAGGCATGTGCTGCAGCGGTGGTCATTACCTGCTCCGGCATAGGGGAGCCCGCAGCTGGGGCATAGTGGAGAGGTGACGAGCGGCAGTCTGTCGCGACAGGTGGAACAGATATGGAGCGTGCCGGCATTCGGGATAAAGGAATGGCAGATGTGGCAGATCGGTGGCAGAAGAATGTCGAGCACTTCATGAAAGAGCTGCGCGGCAAAAGCCATTTATAATCCGAGGTCAGCGTTTACTACCAGCACATGGAGGTCCGTCAATCGAGGCTTTCGGTCGATGACTGTCGTGACCCGGCAGATGCGCTCCGGCGAATTGCAGTTGCTACAGAATCCGGTCGAGGCACATGGAGTATTGTAGGTAAGGCGTCTGGCATTTGGCGGAGTTGCCCAGTTTTTGATGCGGGTGATCGCATCCTGAATGCTTCCATCGACCAGCTTGTTGCGCCCTGCAACGACAATTACTTTCCGGGGGCCAAAGAGCATGGATGCGACACGATTACCGATACCGTCTATATTGACCAGTTCACCAGAGAGGGTCACCGCATTGCTACCACAGAGAAACAGGTCACACGTCAGCTGACGGCGCATGACCTCAAGCTTTTCATCGCGTGATAGTGATGGATTGCTGTGATTGAGAATCTCTTTTCCCTGTTCGCGCAGCAGTTGTTCCACCCCCAAAGAGGCGATCGTCATTGAACCGCCAAAGCCGATAGAAACAGAATCTGCTGCCCCGGCGGTGATATATTCTGCTGCCGTTTGCGGGGTGGCACAGTACCGGGCGGTGAAGCCGTTCCTCTCGAGCGACTCAACCGCTTTCCGGCATTTCTGCTCATGAGTCCAGTGTACAAGATCTTCAGTTATTCCCATGGCACCTACCTCACAATTTTGACAGACTTGATAATGACCGGAGTTGCCGGGACGTTCTGGAACATCATATTTATGTCCTTCGTTTTTACCGAGGCGATCCTGTCAACAACATCCATTCCTTCGATTACCTTGCCAAAGACTGCATAACCAGCCCCATCAGGACTGGGACGGTTAAGCATATCATTGTTTACAACATTGATGAAAAATTGTGACGTGGCACTATCGGGAGCTGAGGTTCTGGCCATGGCGATTGTGCCTCGATCATTTTTCAGGCCATTTGCGGCTTCATTCCTGATGGGGGCGCCAGTTGGCTTCTGTGTGCGATCTGCGGTAAATCCTCCCCCCTGGATCATGAAGCCAGGAATGACGCGGTGGAAGGTGGTGCCGTTATAAAATCCGTTTTTTGTGTAGGTAAGAAAATTCCTGGCGCTGACAGGTGCTTCTTTTTCAAAAAGCTCAATTTTGATGGTGCCGAGTGTCGTTTCCATAATGACGACCGGTCTTTTCTTTCCTTCTGCACAGGCGATTCCTGTTATGAGGCAGATCAGTACACCAACAGCAACCATTTTCTTAAACATGGTTTCCTCCAGATATGTTGTTATAGATAACGTTCGGGTTATATGCAGGGCCGCAAGCAATATTCAATATCAGCTCGCAGCGCTTTGTACCAGCTCCGCCAGGCAGGATATAAACGCCGGAGAGCTGTTGAGAGCCTCGGTGCGCCGGAAATTAGCAATGCCCAGTGCCGCCGCTTCTTCTTTGTACTGGATGTCGATCTCATAAAGTGTCTCAATATGGTCGGATACGAACGAGAGCGGCACCATCAAGAGTTGCTTGCAGCCAGTGGCGGCAAGCTCGGCAATTTTTGCCTCGGTGGACGGTTCCAGCCATTTTACCGGGCCGGCACGCGACTGAAACGCCAGGTGGTGAGAAATGTTGCCGAACTGTTCCATCACCAAGCGGACGGTCGCCTGAATATGGTCGAGATAGGGGTCGCCGGTATCGATGAACGATTGCGGCAGGCCGTGGGCCGAAAAGACTAGCTGTACGTTACTCCGGTCGGGAAAACCGGCTAATCCCTGCTCAATTTTTTCCGCCAGTGCGACAATATAGAGGGGGTGATCATAGAACTGGTGGATATAGGAAAGCTTGAACGGCGTTGAAGACTTTCTTAGTGTGCGCATCAGTTCATTGATGCTGGACCCGACCGTGGCGCGGGAATAATGCGGATAAAGCGAGAGGACGATGACGTTGGTGATACCTTCTCGCGTGATCGCAGCCAGTGCCTCGGCCGTATCCGGCTTCGAGTAGCGCATGGCCACGAAACAGCGGTAGCGTGTACCGAGAACCGTTTCCAGTTCGGCCGCTTGCTGTTCGGTCAGCTCCCGGATTGGTGACTTGCCGCCGATCTTCTTATAGTATTCCATGACTTTCTTCGAGCGACGCCGTGCGATAAAACGGGCAACCACCGGCTGGAAAAAAGCCGGACCAATGCGGATAATATCCCGGTCGGAAAAGAGGTTATACAGGAACGGTTCAATGGCGCCCAACGAGTCCGGGCCACCCATCTGGAGCAGCAGTACTGCCGTTTGCCCAGGGTTGATCATGCCCGTATCATTACCAACAGCATCTTGAACGGCTTGACCGCCTTCAGCTCGTGGGGAATATTGGCCGGCATGATAATCATCTGGCCGGCACTCACCGTTTGCGCTTTACCATTGATAGATACTTCCGCTTCTCCATCAACTACGTGGACAAAAGCGTCAAATGGCGCGGTATGCTCGCTCAAGCCCTGGCCGACGCCGAAAGAAAACATCGTCACCGTCCCGATTTTCTTGTCGATCAGTGTCTTGCTGACCACCGCACCGTCCTGGTATGAAACGAGGTCGCTCATCGTCAATGCTGTGCCGATTAATTCCATACATACTCCAATCTGGATTGCACGTTTATAGAGCCATATTAGCGCATTAATAGAAAAAATCAAAGGCGGAAAACCGAAGTTTTCCGCCTTTGATTGCGACAGATGCATCTCTTGAAGCTGACGGGCTGTACTTTTTAGTACATTCCTCCGCCCATGCCACCCATGCCACCCATACCACCAGGCATTCCGCCGCCCATGCCGCCGCCGGTCTCTTCTTTCGGCTTTTCGGCGATCAGTGCTTCGGTCGTCAGCATCAAGCCGGCGATGGAAGCTGCATTCTGAAGGGCACTGCGGGAAACTTTAGTCGGGTCGATGATGCCGGCTTTGATCATGTCGACATATTCATCATTTGCGGCGTCGTATCCAAAGGCATCCTTGCCGTTCTTGACCTTGTCAACTACAATCGAAGCATCGATCCCTGCATTATCAGCAATCTGACGGATCGGAGCTTCGAGAGAAGCTTTGATCACGTTTACGCCAAACTGTTGCTCGGTGACCAGCTTGAGTCCGTCCAGAACATTCATGGCGCGGATATATGCGACGCCGCCTCCAGGGACAATCCCTTCGTCTACAGCTGCGCGGGTTGCATGCAGGGCATCTTCAACGCGGGCTTTTTTCTCTTTCATTTCAACTTCAGTCGCTGCGCCAACTTTAATAACGGCTACGCCGCCAACCAGTTTGGCCAGGCGCTCCTGGAGTTTTTCCTTGTCATAGTCGCTGGAGGATTCTTCAGCCTGGGCACGGATCATTTTTACACGGCCCTGGATTGTTTCTTCCTTGCCATTGCCATCGATGATGGTGGTGTTGTCTTTGTCGATGGTGATACGCTTGGCCTGGCCGAGCATATCGACGGTAGTCTGGTCGAGTTTGAAGCCGACTTCCTCAGAAATCACCTGGCCACCGGTAAGGATAGCAATGTCTTCCAACATGGCTTTACGGCGGTCACCGAAGCCGGGAGCTTTAACGGCACAGACGTTCAGGACGCCGCGCAGTTTGTTGACAACCAGAGTTGCCAGAGCTTCACCTTCGATGTCTTCTGCGATGATCAGGAGAGGACGGCCGGATTTGGCGGTCGTTTCCAGAACGGGGAGGAGGTCCTTCATGTTGGAGATCTTTTTGTCATGAATCAGAATCATGGCGTTTTCGATGGAGCATTCCATACGTTCCGGATCGGTTACGAAGTAGGGGGAAAGATAGCCGCGGTCGAACTGCATACCTTCGACTGTCTCCAGGCTTGTTTCCATAGCCTTTGCTTCCTCTACGGTGATAACGCCTTCTTTGCCGACCTTTTCCATAGCTTCAGCAATGATATCGCCGATGGTCTTGTCGTTGTTGGCGGAGATTGTGCCAACCTGGGCAATTTCCTTGTGATCTTTGATCGGTTTGGAGATTTTTTTCAGTTCGGCAACAATTGCGTCAACAGCCTTATCGATGCCGCGCTTGATTTCCATCGGGTTGTGCCCTGCGGCAACCAGCTTGGAACCTTGCTTGTAAATGGCCTGGGCCAGAACGGTCGCTGTAGTGGTGCCGTCGCCGGCGACGTCGGAAGTTTTTGATGCGACTTCTTTTACCAGCTGAGCGCCCATGTTTTCAAACTTGTCTTCCAGTTCAATCTCTTTCGCAACGGTTACGCCGTCCTTGGTGATCAACGGTGAACCGTAGGATTTGTCGATTACTACGTTGCGCCCTTTCGGTCCGAGGGTTACTTTAACGGTATCGGCGAGGATGTTTACGCCTTTCAGGATAGCGTTACGGCCGTCCTGGTCGAATTTGATGATCTTTGCTGACATGTGAATTCCTCCGTGTGAATTAAGGTGATTTTTGTATTAAAAAATTTGTGACTGCGAAGCGTACAAAGCCGGTTACTTACTCGACAACCGCCAAAATGTCGTCTTCACGCATCATCAAATAGTCATTGCCGTCAACTTTAACTTCGGTTCCTGCATATTTACCGAACAGTACAAGATCGCCGACTTTTACATCCAGCGGCAGCACTTTGCCGTCTTCCGTTTTTTTGCCGTTGCCAACAGCCACGATTTCACCACGCTGCGGTTTCTCTTTCGCGGTCTCGGGGATGAAAAGACCTCCGGCTGTTTTGGTTTCTTCTTCTACCCTCTTTACAATGATGCGGTCCTGAAGTGGTCGTAAATTCATCTGTTCGTCTCCTTTCTATTCTTGTGTGGTGTGATGATGAAGTCGAAATTAGCACTCACAGTTGCTGAGTGCTAATACTCCCAGAATATAAACAGCACCCCTTCAAAAATCAAGGGGGTATCTGAAATATTTTCCGTCCTGGCAGGCTGCGGTGCGGAATATTGTAATCAAAATGACTAGTTGTTGACCGGCCACGCAGTTTCGAGATCCTCCGGATAGAAATTCTCTTTCGTGCGGTTGTAATAACCGAATTGCAGCCGGGGAAATTCTTTTTTCAGGCGTTGCAGCAATCGGTACATACCTATTCCCTGGCCATTGACCCCCATTTCACGGTTGTAGTACTCCGGGTCAATCGATAAATTGCGCATCTGGATCATGTCGATGTTCGTCTCTGCGACAAATTTTATCAGCGCTTCAACCTCCTGTGGAGCGTCGGTAACGCCGGGGGAGACCAGGTAGTTGATTGAAGTGAAGCGGCCCGCCTCCTTAGAAAGATTGACTGAACGAAGCACGTCGCTGAATTGATATCCTTTGGGACGGTAATAGCGGTTATACGTCTCCTCACGCACAGAATTCATCGAGAAACGGAACGAGTCCATCCCGGCGTCACAGAGTTGCTGTACCCGCTCGGGGATTGATCCGTTCGAGTTGAAATTGACCGTGCCGCGTGAGCTTTCCTTTTTCATACGTCTGGTTGCCACGGCAATGGTGTCTGCCTGCAGAATCGGGTCACCTTCGCATCCCTGACCATATGATACTATGGCCTGATCTGCCTGCTCCAGATGGGGGATAGCGAGTTCACACAGTTCCTCGGGGGTTGGGACAAAGCTGATCCGGTCATGATTGGAGGGGCAACATTCCGCCGCCTGCAGACTGATGCAACCCAGGCAGGCAGAGTTGCAGATCGGCGAGGTTGGCAGCGGCGCCTCCCAGCGCCGGTAAAACAAATTCTTGGCGGCAAAACAGTGATAATCGACGGCGCAACGGGACAGCTGCTCCAGAAGGCGGTTGCCCGGTATCTGCTTCAGCATCTTCCTGACCAGCGGGTCGAGGGTGCGATCATCGTAATTAACCGGATTCCAGTTGCTGTTGTTGTCCACCTTGCTGGCTGCAACGACGAAACAGTCGCGCTCCTCATCCCACCCCACGGCGGTATAAGACCAGAGCGGCAACAAATCAGTCTTATGCGAATAGTCGCACGCCGGAAGCAGGGTGCGCAGATACCCAGGGGCCATGAATGCAGATACCGCCTGAATTCTCTGGCTTCGTTTCCCCTCCCGCAGAGTGTCAACTGTGATAAAGGCTTTCGTGCGCGGGTCCCAAGCAATAGGGGGCATGGACGGCATTGTGAAGAGTCTGCTGTCTTCGGGGAGCGGTATTAATTCGACATCTTCCGGCAGAGTCGGGACGGTCCCGTTCATTCCGGCCATGCAGAGTTCGGGGTGGTCGAAAATGTTCCCCTTGTGATCGGCATACAGCATCTTTGGCAAACGTCGCGACACGGTGGTGCTCCTGATAATTCGGTAGTTGTTTTTAATTTTAGTATAAAGGTGCAAAGTCTTGACAGACTACCGCTATATTTATTCATGTCAAGCGGGAATGTTTTGTAGTTGCATCTGCACACAATATGCTGAAGAATGTAAAAAACATTCAGAACGAATATAATGGAGAAGTTTGCTATGAACAAAGTCTCGGCAGTGCTTTTTGCCATCATTGTATCAGTCGGTTCGACCGTTTTTGCCAGCTCGCCGTTACCGTCGATTGAAAGCCTGAAACAACTCTATACAGCTCGATACGCTGGCATTGTTCCGGTCCAGTGGGGAGAAAAAATCCCGGGTGTCCGCACGAGGCTGGACACAAAGGAAAAGGTCATCGCCTTGACGCTTGATGCCTGCGGCAGTGCCAAAGGAAGCGGGGTGGATTCCCGACTGGTGGAATTTTTGATCCGTAAGCAGATCCCGGCGACACTTTTTATTAATGGCCGCTGGATTGATGCCAACCCCGTGCTGTTCAGGCAATTGGCCGCTAATCCGCTCTTTGAGATCGCCAACCACGGGATTCGTCACAAACCGGCCTCAGTCAGCGGCAGGTCGGTATACGGCATTGCCGGGACGAAGAATGCCGGTGAGGTGGTGGAGGAAATCGAACAAGATGCCCGCAAGATTGAAGCGCTAACCGGTGTACGACCGAAGCTGTACCGTTCGGGAACCGCCTATTATGATGAGATTGCGGTTCAAATATCACAGGGACTCGGGCACGAGGTCGCCGGCTATTCGTTACTGGGGGATGCGGGGGCAACCTGGAGCGCCGCCCAGGTCAAAGCGGCACTTCTGAAAGCGGTCCCCGGCGATATTGCGCTGCTGCATATGAATCACCCCGAAGCGGGGACAGGGGCGGGAATTATGGCGGCGGTGCCCGAGCTGCAGCGGCGCGGTTTCCGCTTTGTCAGGATGTCGGATTATCCGCTGAAATAACCTCTGAAGCAGAATCGGACAGGGGGCGGGGCGGATGTAATCCCCCTCCTGGCAGATTTAACCCCTTGTATCACATCACCGTCATACTTCAATTCGGAACTCAATCCCGCCTTCGGTATTGCGTGCCGTCAGATGCCCGTTCATATTCTGTTCAATAATGACTTTTGACATATAGAGCCCGATGCCGGTCCCTTTATCAGGTGCGCGGGTTGTGAAATAAGGATCGAAAATTTTGGGAATGATATCGTCAGAGATCCCACCGCAATTATCCCGGATATAAACAACCGAATGGTCGTTTTCAGCCGTTACGCGGATATGAATACGCGGAGCGGAAACACCGCGTTCGATGCAGGCTTCACGCGAGTTGGAGAGTATGTTAAACAGCACCTGTGTATACTCGTTCTGGTAACCGATAGCGGCAATACTCTCATTATTCTCAAATTCTACCTGAATGTTATGGGCGGACAGTGCGGATGAGACAAACTCAAGAGCGTGGAGGATAGTTTTGCCGACAAGAAAGTCACTTTTATCTTTGTCTTCATGGAAAAAATTGCGGAAGTCGTCGATGGTGTGTGACATCTTGATGATAACATCCATTGCGGTATCAACATCGTTTTTAAGCTCATCATGCGTTATGGTGCCGGTGTCGAATGAAAACTGCAGATTCTGGATAATCAAGCCGACATTATTGAGCGGCTGGCGCCATTGATGGGCAATGTTATTGATCATTTCACCCATGGCAGCTAAGCGCGCCTGCTGGATCAGGGTCTGATCCTTCTGGCGTAGATCGTCAACCGCCAGATTGACGCGCTCTTCCAGCGAGCGATTCATCTCCTCAAGCTTTGCCTGAGCCGTTTCACGTTCGGCGACCTCTTCTTCGAGTTGTTCGGTCTGCTCGAAGAGTTCATGTTCCATCTGTTTGCGCTCGGTAATGTCCTGGTTGCTGGCTCGCCACCCCCAGGGGAGGCCGTCTGGGGTAAATACCTGCCGGCAAATATGACTGATCCAGCGTACCTCACCGTCCTTCCGTACAATCCGGATTTCAAACGGTACTATCTTCCCCTGAGAATCAATAATATGGGTATGATTCAGGTACATTTCGCGGTCATCGGGATGAATGACCCGATAGAACAGTTCACGGTCGCTATTAAATTCTTCAACAAAATATCCAGTCAATTGATGTGCAGACGGTGACATATACTGGAAGGAGCCATCCGGTAGTCGCCAGAACTCCCAGTTTGATGCATAATCGGCGACTATCTGCAGGTGGGCCCTTCCTTCCTCCAGTGACTCCTGCACTTTTTGTCGTTCGGAAATTTCCTCTTCCAGCTGCAAGGTTTGCTGACGGAGTTCAACCTCGCCCTGTCTTTGCGCCCGGCAGCTTTCAGAAAGCTTACGCGCCCCCATTCCCGTCACGCCCAGAGCCAATAACCAGATCATGCCGTGAAAAGCAAGAGATCCGACAATCTGTCCGCGACCGGCATCAATGAGCGGCTGAATTGGTATTGAGACACTTATTCCGCCACGTATGGAACCAACCGTAAATCCCTGTGATGCATGACACTTCAGGCAGGGTTTTTCAGTAACAAATGGGCTCATAAGGCGCAAATACGGTTTTCCATCCGTGATTACAACAGCACTGACCTCGTGCGCCCCGCTTTCAAAAGAGCGGAGTGCCGACTTTTCCCAGGCGTCAGGAGCGTTTTCAGGACGAAGTGGTTTCAGGCTGGTGAGACGGGCTTGCCCGAGAAAAGTACTTCTTTTTTGAGCAAGTTCATTGACCTGGCGGGTCATATAGGCGGGATTTATGAGCGTCAGTTGTTTCCCTGATGGAGTGCGGATATCACGCTCCGG
>JABBNX010000044.1:0-1590 GCA_019352135.1 Pseudomonadota bacterium | reverse complement strand
TCTCCTGGGTGCTGTCGCGACTACCTGATCACGCTCCGGTACGTGGGAAAGATATGGGTTGGGAGGGGATTGGGGGGTTACCGGCGCGTAGACGCCACCATGAGACGAACCCCAGTGGCGATACAGCGCATCGCGCTCAATGACGGTACGCGCTTCGGCCAAGGCTACCCTGTCAAATACCTTTCGTTCTTCATGTACATTCCAGAACCACGAGACAGCGATTAGAACAGTCCAGATGCCCATCAATATCCAGGTAAACAGCCTGATTTTTCGGGGGAGAAAGCCGTCTTCATTTGCGAGGTCTGTCCTCTTTTGTGAGGGTTGCATCTGGTACCTTCCGAACGAGAATTGCCCTGTGACGAGTCAGGCTGGGACTCCAAATCAAAAACTCTGGCGTACTATGTGTTCTTTCACTCAAAGATCATCTGACAGGTATGAAGCGGATAGTCAGATACTTACAAAGTTTTTTCAATCCGTTTCAGTAATAGCGAGTTAAGTACGACAGATACCGAAGAAAAAGCCATTGCCAAACCGGCATACTCGGGCTTCAGGTACATGCCGTGGCCCGCCAGCAGACCGGCTGCTATCGGAATGCCTAAGATGTTGTAACATAGTGCCCAGAACAGATTCTGTTTTATTTTGGTCAAGGTGGCCCGGCCGATAGCTATTGCCCGTACGGCATCCATCAGATCGCTCCGCATCAGAACAATATCGCCGGTTTCTTTGGCAACATCAGTGCCTCCTCCGATGGCGATGCCGATCTGGGCTTGGGCAAGAGCGGGTGCATCATTAATTCCATCTCCCACCATGCCGACAATCATGCCGCGATCTTGGTACTCTTTGACCACGTCCCGTTTACGATCCGGCATCACCTCTGCTTCAAATGTGTCAACTCCCGCTTGTTGCGCCACGATAGTTGCGACATCAACATGGTCGCCGGTAATCATGCAGGTGGTTATGCCCATCCGGTGTAATTCTGCAACAGCCCGGGATGATCCTGGCTTAAGTGTGTCAGCAAAGGCGGCCATGCCGACCAGTGCATTTCCCACAGCAACGTAAACCAGGGATTTACCGACTGCAGTCAATTCGTTGCCTTTTTTTGCAAGCGGAGCCAGTGCAATATCGAGTTCCTCCATCAGCCGTTCGTTGCCGACCGCCAGCTGGAAGTCTTCGTACTGGCAGATGATCCCCATGCCGCCTCGTTCCTCAAATTTGTCAGCCTGTCCCGGTTCGATCCCCGCTTCCCGTGCCGCTGCGATTGCCGCCTGGGCCAATGGATGGGTTGAATATGCTTCGGCGGTAGCCAAGCATTCAAGCAGCTTGGTGGGGTCAATGCCCCGTGAGGCCGGTACCAGGTCGGTCATCTCCGGTGTTCCCCTGGTCAGTGTCCCGGTTTTGTCAAGCAGGAGAACATTTAAGCGGGAGATTGTTTCGAGAGCGGAGCCTTTTTTAACCAAAATGCCGCGGCCAAGTGCAATTCCACTTCCGACCATGATGGCGGTCGGAGTCGCAAGTCCCATAGCGCATGGGCAGGCAATCACCAAAACGGCAATCGCAAAGCGGAAAGCGGTCAGGAAATCGCGGGAAAGG
>JABBNX010000243.1 GCA_019352135.1 Pseudomonadota bacterium | reverse complement strand
AAAAAACAGGCTGCAAAAAAACCTCTAATCGTCGTTATCTTTTTCAAGGCATAGTCAGCCATATTTTTTGAGAGGTTAGCTTGATTGGTGTTTGTTTAGGCTACTTCGTGAGGGGAGACTTATTGCTTGATACGTGTTTTGTAAAGTTGATCCGTGTCATTAACCGCTGCGTTGGGATCCCATTCTACATGGATACGCCCGGCAAAAGTTTCAACGGCAACCCGAGATGATCGTCCAACTGCCTGAATATCTTGTTCACCCATTTGGTGAGCCCGCCTGGCAGCTAATATCCACTACTCTCGGCAGCTTACACCATTTTTTACAATTCAACTGCCGTTTTTAGGTTAAAATACTTTTGTTTAGTTGCCAGCGCATTGACAGTCTAACCACTTCTCTTCTGTCAGACACATATCGAATTTGTAGTGACAGTTTCAAGCTTCCGCCTCTGCTGGCGCAGTTACGGGGATAGCGGGCTCATAACTCTCCGGACGGTAGATACTGTTCCAGGCGAGACCACATCTTGTACAGCTGCACGCCTGCAACATTACGCCCTTTACCGCCGAAAAGTGGCCCTGGCTAATGTCCTTGGTTGAACACTTCGGGCAACGTTCACCAGATTGTCTAACAAATGTTTCGATAGTGACGAACTCTGGTTTATCCAGCCCGGCAACCTGAACGGCTGCGGCACCAGCTGCTGCGCCTTCAACAGTAGCAGCAGCCTCAGCTGCAGTAACCGCTTCTGCCAGGATCTGCGGAGGCGTGCCATCTCTGTATATCAACTCAACTGAATAACCGGCGTTCAGGCGCTCAGCGCGAATCCCGAATGTTGTGTTCCGGAGAGGCCCGAGGTTAAGTTGGGTACAGCGTTCTTTCAGAGACTTCTCAGTAACCTTCGCCATCAGTTACCACCGTCTGTCAGGTCTTTAATCCGCTTTTCAATCTCACCTGACCGAAGGAACGCATCAAACGACAGATCGAGGAAAAATGAGATCATTTCCGTTTCCTTTGCATCATTCGGCATTTCGTCAGCAAATAAAGAAGAAATCTTCTTCATTTTTAGGACAGTCGAGTTATGAATTGTAATTCTTTTCGTTACTGTTTCCAATTTTGCTTCATCCCCAGCAAAAGTTTTAGAAACTGTATTTCCCTCTTCTTTTTGCATATAAACCTCCGTAAATATAATCAACAGAAGTAAATATAGTTGTAAGTGTGTATCGTGTCCAACTATTTCTCTTTGACACAATATACATAAAAACATAATGTAACACAACAACAAAGCCAAATAACGGTGGATTACTGGTTACAAAGACTCTAAACTGGGCTTACAATGTAACACAACTAATTATTGTGATACATCATCAAGGGGGATATAAAATTATGACACTCGGATCCGGTAATATTGTAGTAGATCTCACGAAGTGGCTACGCGCCTATCTTGAAGAGGTATCCAATAAAAACTTGTCAACTCGGACAATGGAAATTTATAAGGGAATTATTGAGAGTTTTATAGAATACGCGAGGGGCTATCAAGGCGAAGCTGAAATATCCGATATCAACCGGTTGTTCATCAATGGGTATCTTGCTGATAGGGAAAATCACGCTAAAAAGTTTTCTGCTTCGTCAAAAAAACTATATATCACAGTTTTAAAGACATTCTTTACATCTATAACCGAAAACAACTCTGATAATCATGATTACGAAAAAATGTTCCGAAAAATGAGGATCAAAGTCGAAACAAAGGAAAAACCTTCGCTTTCAGAAGACGAGATCATAAAAACGTTAAACTCAATTGAAAAAGAGAAGCGCGGCCCAAGAAACCGTCTCATAAACTACCGTAATGCGCTTTTGTGCAAAACCTTTCTCTATGGAGGCATTCGGGTTAACGAATTGCTTCCGCTCAGGCTCAGTGATTACAAATATGACGAAGAGAATAATGTATATGCCATTCTGGTCCTTGGTAAGGGAGACAAAGAACGCTTCACCTACGTGCCGGCGGAGATGGTATCAGAGGAGCTGGAGGTGTTGAGAGAGGAGAGGGGGGAGGGCTGGAACATCTGTATGACCAGGAACGACACGATCATCAACCGGTCAAACCTCTGGACGATTATCTCTGGGATGTTCCACCGGGCGGGGGTGGATCAGCGAGGGTTACATATCCTGCGGCACACTTTTGCCAGACGATTGGTTAATTCGAATGTAAATTTGAAGACCATAAGTGAGCTCTTAGGGCATGCTGATATTGCAATAACCGCTAAGTTCTACGCCCGAACCAACGAAGCGAACAAGCGGGCGGCCGTAAGACTGGCCTAATGTATACGCTGCACCCATTCTACGGCAGCCGCAAGATGGTAGTGCATCTACGCATCTAAGGGTATAGCGTCAACAGCAAACGGGTTCAGCGACTAATGAGGGCCCTAAGACTGGCAGGCATGGCACCGGGGCCTAACACCAGCCCTCACCCTCAACATAAGATTTATCCATACCTGCTTAGAGGCGTAGATGTTACGCGCCCCAATCAGGTGTGGAGTACAGATATCACCTACAGTGCGCCTGGCACGTGGTTTTGTGTACTTGGCAGCAGTAATCGACTGGTAATCACGCAAGGTGCTGGCATGGCGGTTATCAAACACACTCGACAGCGAGTTCTGTGTTGACTGCCTGGAACAGTAGATTCGGTCATACGGCACACCGGAGATCTTCAATACAGATCAAGGTTGTCAGTTCACAAGCGACGCATTTACCGGCGTTCTCAAGTTGCACGACATCGCTATCAGTATGGATGGACGTGGTCGGGCACTGGATAATACTTTCGTAGAACGGCTCTGGCGCAGCGTCAAGCATGAGAATGTGTACCTGAAAGGGTATGTCAACATGCCGGGATTACAACTGGGCCTGACAGATTATTTTGAGTTCTACAACACCGAACGACTGCATCAATCTCTGGGCAACTTACACCGACCCAGGTCTACCAGACGGCCAACGGCGGCGAAGCAAGAATCGTAGAAAAATTCAAAGAACGAAAAGATTTTTTATTGGTAGAACCGAAATCAAAAGCAGAAGTTACCATCTTAAACCCAAAGGATTATTGTCTTGACCAATGGGTCCACTAAACTGGCACTTTTTGACCAGTCACGTAACACTTAGCGGGATAAAATGAATAGTGAACAATTCCCCTGATTTCACTTCGAATTTTGGGGAATTGACTCCTAAACTTTGGACACAGCAGCTTTATTTCGCTGAGAGAACCTCAGTTGTCAGAATCACACTCGTGCTTGGTTGGGTGATTGCGGCAAAATCCTCTGCAGTGACTATAAGCCGGAATTCCTTGAATGGTGTGGTCCCGGTTAATTCTCCATTCAGATTCTTGTCCAGCTTGAGCTGACCAAGATTAAACTTCTGGTTATCACTGGTTTCGACCCACACAACATAGACGGACTTGGGCGGATCAAGGTTTTGTGGGGGAGCAAGGTGTTGCACCTTTAGTTCGACTATGGTGTTATTGTTTGCATCTGTCGTAAGTTTTGTTATTCCACTGGCTGCAGGTACCACCGAAGACGATGGAATCGGGGTTGTAGTTGCACAGCCAAAAAGTCCTACCGACAAGGTAATGCTTACTGCAATAATTATCGCTCTCATAATTACTCCTTTCTATTGACGGGTTTGATCTCCATTAGCAGCCTTCTATCGGCATTCAATTCACTACTTAAAATGATAACATATAAATCTCCCGTGACAATCATGGGGAATCTTTTTTTCATTTCCTACAAAATCTTGGCTGAGCCGACCGGGAGCGGGGATGGAACGTTGGTAAAACCCGCTTTGAGTTCATTGAGCCGGATAAGGTCACCGGGGAATTCCGCGAGGATGTTGTCGAAGTTGGTGACCTGGATGTGGAATTCGTAAAAAGGCAGATCGCGCAAACCTACCAGAAGATCCAGAATAAGGAATTTTCAGAGGGTTGCGGAGACCCGGAGTGCGAATGGTGTGCCTTTGTAGCGCGGTTGGAGTATATTTATCACGAAGGAGATTTCTGCGAGTCACAGGAAGAATTGCTT
>JABBNX010000242.1 GCA_019352135.1 Pseudomonadota bacterium | reverse complement strand
GACAGCAGCCGCTAAATCTGAAACATCGGCATACGTTATACGTACTTCGCCCGGCTGGAGAGGAAGAAGATTTTTTTCAGCTTTTTTACCGAGGCATTCTTCCAGTACCTCAATAAAGCGGATAAGTTCAACCGGCTGGTGATTGCCGATATTATACACCCGGTAAGGAGCAGCGCTTGTCGGCAGTTCTGGCGCTTCCGCGTTCCACAAAGGGTCGGGGCGCGGAATATGGTCCATCACCCGCACAACCCCCTCGATAATATCATCAATATAGGTGAAATCACGCTGCATTCGGCCATGGTTGAACACATCGATCGGGCGCCCTTCCAGAATTGCCTTGGTAAAGGAAAAATAGGCCATATCCGGTCGACCCCATGGTCCATATACGGTGAAGAAGCGCAAACCGGTCGTCGGCAGGCCGAAGAGATGCGCGTACGTATGGGCCATCAGCTCGTTGGATTTTTTGGTGGCTGCATAAAGTGACACCGGGTGGTCAACTGAGTGGTGTTCGGAAAACGGCACCGAAGCATTGGCACCATAGACGGAACTTGACGATGCATACACCAGATGCTTGATATGTGCATGGCGGCATCCCTCCAGAATATTCAGAAACCCATTGATATTACTGTCAACGTAGGCATACGGGTTCTGGAGCGAATAGCGAACCCCCGCCTGGGCGGCAAGATTAATCACATACTCGAACTGCCCTCCCTGAAACAGACGTTCGACCCGCGAGCGGTCTTCCAGTGCGCCGCGTTCAAATAAAAAGCCCTCCAGGCCGTTCAGAATGGCAAGCCGGCTCTCCTTAAGTGCAACGTCATAGTAGTCGTTCAGATTGTCAAATCCGGTAACCTGGTGACCGCACCGCACCAGTCGCTGTACAAGGTGAAAGCCGATAAACCCGGCTGCGCCGGTAACAAGTATCCTGCTCATTGTGTTTTTCCTGTCCAGGCCGCGGCACTGAATCGCCACGCCTCTATGGTATATATGAATTGGGAGCGGCCCCATCAAGATCGGCAATTGAACAAATACCGTGCACGGTGGGTATGATATGCAGGAAAACATCGCGACCGCAAGCTTTTTTAATACGCCACGAAATGATATCATCCACCAGTCGTCACGGTTCTCCTCTTCATGGCACTTCTTCTGTATGATTACCAGTCACCCTGTATAGAACATGGTCAGATTTACCAATATCTTCATTTTCAGTACTAAGGCAATAACCGCCTGAGCACTCCCGGCTTGAGATGCAGAGAATTCCATATCGGTTGGCATGGATTGTGTAAATACACCAGTATGTGATTGGAAGAATTGTCACGACGACAACCATCAAAATCTGTCAAACAGGCACCACGCCCTGCATCTCAGCCACGAGATGCAGGGCGTTTTTTATCCCGTGTTTAGGTGAGAATCCGTTACCAGGCATGAATGGAGCACGCGGCTCAAAAGGCCGGGGATCATGGAGCTGTTCCAGCAACCGTGAGGCGCCTCACTTCGCTACCCCGATACTCACTGGCGTCCACAACAACTGACGAGGGAGAAGTATATGAGACAGATTGCGATTTATGGAAAAGGCGGCATCGGCAAGTCCACCACAACCCAGAATACGGTGGCCGGCCTCGCGGCTTTAGGCAAGAAAATAATGATTGTAGGCTGTGACCCCAAGGCAGACTCGACTCGCCTGATTCTCCATGCCAAGGCACAGAACACAGTAATGGACCTGGTTCGCGAACTGGGAACTGTCGAGGACCTGGAAATCGAAAATGTGATGAAGGTCGGATACGCCGGTGTCAAGTGTGTCGAGTCTGGCGGACCCGAACCAGGAGTTGGTTGCGCCGGCCGAGGCGTCATCACCGCCATTAATTTTCTGGAGGAGAATGGTGCCTATACGCCGGATCTGGATTTCGTTTTTTATGACGTTCTGGGTGATGTTGTCTGCGGCGGGTTTGCCATGCCGATCCGCGAAGGAAAGGCAGAGGAGATCTATATTGTCTGTTCCGGCGAAATGATGGCCATGTATGCAGCCAATAACATCTCCAAAGGCATTCTCAAATAT
Source organism: Pseudomonadota bacterium (assembly GCA_019352135.1). Classification (GTDB taxonomy): domain Bacteria; phylum Desulfobacterota; class Desulfuromonadia; order Geobacterales; family Pseudopelobacteraceae; genus JACRCG01. The sequence continues at coordinate 2,007 of JABBNX010000242.1, read as the reverse complement.
GCCACTTCAGGCAAGGTTCGCCTCGCAGGATTGATCTGCAATGCCAGAAAAACGGATATGGAGTTTGAGCTGGTCACCGCACTGGCTGAAAAGCTTGGTACCCAGATGATTCATTTTGTACCTCGCGACAACCAGGTACAGCGGGCAGAGATGCGCCGGATGACCGTCATTGAATACTCTCCTGAACACCCACAGGCTCAGGAATACCGCACCCTGGCCCAGAAGATAAACGACAACAAGATGCTGGTCATACCCACGCCGCTGGAGATGGAAGAGCTGGAGGATCTGCTGATGAAGTTCGGGGTTATGGAGGCAGATGATGAAGCCAACGTAGGGGTGGCAGAAGCAGCATAGCACCGCAGGAATAGTAAAAAAGTTACACTATGGATTGACAATTACATAACAGCTTATACGTTTTCGTTAGCAAGCATATATTCCCCCGGAAATAATAAAGGCGGCCCCAATCGGCCGCTTTTATTATGCTATACAGTCCCGGCATTTCTTTAATCAATAAACAATACACCGGAGCGGGTGGTGAAACCGCTCAAAAGCATTCCCGGATATTTCCCCTTCGGAGTTAAGGAGAGCCCAACCGACACGATCCGCACAACTCGGCATTACCCTCAACGATGACGATGATGGTAAAATTGTGGCGTTCCTCATGACTCTTACCGGTAAACAGCCAAGAATCATGTACCCGATTTTACCACCCAACTCCAATACCACGCCGAAACCGTCGCTGAAGTAGCTCTCCGCAGTGAAAGGGCCGGACTTGTCCGACCCTTTCACTGGTAGGTGTATGATTGAGAGAGGAATAGAAACAGGGCACCTTCGGAGAGCAGCACATCACGAGTGCACTATTGGACTGCCCGCTATTTGGACGGAGCAGCGCCGAACGTCTTCAGATACAATGCCAGTGATGTGAGGTCACTCGAACCGCTGGGGAGAGGACTCCCTTTGAGTGCACCAACAATGCACTTGTTTATAATTGCTTCAAGCTCCTTTACATCTTCGGCTGGAGCTCCTCCCAGCTTTTTTCCTCCCGAATGGCATGTTGAACAACTCTTGCCATTCGTACCCAGTGATGTGCTGTTAAAAAGCACCTTGCCCTGCTCGACGGAAGATCCGCCGCCAGCAAATGCCGCCATTGCTGATGCCACAAAAAAACCTGCGATGAGAACCGGGATTGATCGATGCATTGTGTTCCTCCTTGACAGATATATGTAAAAACAAGGATACCAGTCGCCCCCGGATCGTCAAGGCCTTGCCATCGTAGCTCATGCAAAAAACACCTCGGGACAGGTAAAAAAGAGGATTGGCTGGCATTCCTGCGTTGGGGGAGAGGGACACAGTTGGATATGCACGCTGTGACGAAACGTTGTTGCTCTTTTTGTTTCGCTTCACGAGGTGATTTGCTATAGTATCGCCACCTGTAAGCGGCAATTGAAGTGTTTTGAGTACGTTGTAAATCATCCTGTTTATCAGGGATTGGTCAAAAGGAAGAATTGCCGAATGGCGTTACCCGAAACTGAACTGCAAAGGGCAGGCATACTGCTGGGACAGCTTTGTGAACAGCGAACTATACCGGATCAGGTTACATTACACTACGATGTCAGAGGCAACAGAGTCACCCTGACCGAGTCCCGCCCGCTCTTCATAGACCCCGCCATCTGGAATGAATTTAAAATTGCCCAGTTTGAGTACAGCCCGGAATCATGCAACTGGACATTGTACTGGTATGACCGGAAAAACAGACGGCAACCGTATCCGACCGGAAGAAACAAGGATACGCTTGAAAAGCTGATACGCGAGGTTGAGTCGGATCCGACCGGAATATTCTGGGAATGACTCTGCCGGCCATCCGGCCCGGTTATGAAAATCTAGATTCGTAGCAATCGGAACATTACGCGGTACTAGTACCATGTAACAGCTATAATTTCGGATAAAGACGAGTCAATCTGATTCGAGCGTCAGATGTTGTGAATTGCCAGTTGATTTTCTTGGTGC
>JABBNX010000043.1 GCA_019352135.1 Pseudomonadota bacterium | reverse complement strand
CAACACCCAAAACCTATTACTCATTTGGTAAAACTAAGTCAGGTTCTCAGCGGTAAACCCGGAAACCAGCTCCTTAAAGGCGAAGATTTTCGGGTTTAGTTATTTGTGGTTCTTGTCTGCGGGTGCAAATCCTAAAGTGTTATTTCAACACCTTTGTGGAATGGCTTGCTTTAAAAGGAGTCCTTTGACTGTTTTTACCCCGCATTTCGGTTCTCTATCAGCGGCTTAATATATTTTGCAGTTCCGGCACGGCTTGCTTCATGATCGACTTGAGTGATTCTTGCAGCACGCTTTCAGCAAGCAGGTCACGATCCTTGACGTCGGTCTTCGATGAAGTTGCTTCATATTGCAGCCGTTTGAGCAGTTGACCGTTTTTGAATACATCCACTCCAACCAGCACCCGGCATTTTGCCTTGATATCCATCACAGCGGAGATTTGTTCCAGCTCGATCTTTGATGTGGTAAGGTCGAGTACCCGTTCTTCCGTTCCGATCCGCTTTGTGGTCGGTATAACCGTATATCCAGCCTTCTGGAATTCCTGGCTGAATGCTGCCTGGATGATTTCTGCCGGAGAACGGGAACTGTACACTTCGTCGATATTCTTGTTGTCATCATTTTTGACATTCCCGAGCACCCATTTGACATCCGATGATTGTGTTATCTGGTTTTCCGGGATAATGACATAAATGCTCCCACTGCCGCTTCGAACCGTCGCTGAAGGATCGTAGAATGTGTTCACCGTGCGGGCATAGCGTGCACAGCCGCTTACTAGCAGCATGCACGCTACGGTGATAATCATGACTAACGGTACCAGGTTAAACTTTTCAATTGTTGTTTTCATGTCTTGGCTCCTTGTAATAGTAAATCTCTTTCAATTTCAGATGTGCAGATCTGCCAGTATCCTCCTTTACCGGCGTCATGGTTACCTCCTTTCATGAAGAGCAATCATCTCTCGCAGCAGTCGAATCATCTCATGCTGTCCCTGCAGATAATAACCGGCCCTGCTTTCTTCGTCTCTTCCCACGCGAATACCAAGAATAGTCGGATTCCCGAGGCGGAAAACATCCTCATCGGTTACATCGTCCCCCACGAAGATGGCGCGACAACACCCCCTAAGTCTCATGAGAATCTCCACTGCCTCCCCCTTGTGAGGCGCATCCCGCGGTGTGATATTTTCAACAAATATCCCTGAAACAATCCGTGGAGCCGGTGTCAAGCGGGCAATAGCAGTCACTATACTACCCCGGGCTTTGCCCGTATCGGGAGCATGCCGATAGTGAAGGGCGATGGTTTCCCCCTTATCCTCCAGTGAGATGCCACGTGCGGGCATATCCGGCAGTAACAATTTCAACTGTTCTTTCCACCCCTGGCAGAGCCGAATAAAATCGTGATCGGCGGCATCCTCCCCGGGAAGTCCCTCTGCGCCGTGGTTTCCCACCAGGCAGTGAGGGGTGAAACCGAGATGGTTCAGGGCATCGGTACGGGAACGGCCGGTGATAACCGCTACAGGAGCCATGCTGTTGAGCTGTATCAGACAGCGGCGCACCTCATCCGGGATGGCGATGCCTGCAGGATCGGCAACGATCGGCGCCAGGGTTCCATCGAGATCAAAGGCATAGAGTGTCGAACCGGTGGCAAAAGCATGAAGCGCAGCCAAGCCGACCGGAGTAAAAAGATACATCATTTGCTGCCCCTCTGGCTAATAATTTTGCGCTATACGCATGGCCAGCTTCTCGCGCTGGCGAACCCTGGCGGCATCCAGCAGCATCCGCCCTGCCCAGCGGTAGACGTTGAAGTCCCGCACCTGGGCGCGCATGCTGCGCATCCGCTCCTGCTGTTCATATTCCGGCATGAAAAGTCCCTGATACAACGCCTCGGCCGTCTGCTCCACATGATAGGGATTGACGATCAGCGCCTCGTACAGTTCACTGGCAGCGCCGGTAAACTGGCTCAGTACCAGCACACCCCGTTCATCGTCACGGGCCGCCACAAACTCCTTGGCAACCAGGTTCATGCCGTCATGGAGACTGGTAACCATGCAGACCTGAGCCGCCCTGAAATAGCGGTTCACCTCTTCCGCTTCATGGTGCTCGGCCTTGAGGATGATTGTCGGGTGGCCGTTACTGGAAAAGCGTGTGTTGATACGTTCTGCCAGGGCATGCACCCTCCCCTCGAAAGCCTGGTACTCCTCCAGCGCCGAGCGGCTCGGGGCGGCAATCTGGATAAAGCTGAAGCGCCCCACCAGTTCAGGATGCAGCTCCAGCATCCGCTCAACAGCGGTGAACCGTTCGGGAATCCCCTTGGTGTAGTCCATGCGGTCAACGCCGATCCCCAGCAGATGATCTGGTGGGAGACCCAGAGCGGACAGAATCTCCTTCCGGGTCTGTTCCACCGGCGGGACGGTCCCCAGCCAGGGGGGCGGCCACTGGATCGAGATCGGGTAGCTCTCCACCATGGTCAGCTGGCCGCGACGGGAGACCGTGGATGATTCGTGTTCGATGCGGGTTTCAAGGTAGCGATCCACGGTTTCCAGAAAGTTCTTGCAGTGATAGGGGGTATGAAAACCGAGAATGGTGCTTCCCAGCATCCCCTTCAGCAGTTCCCAACGCCAGGGGCAGATGCCGAATGACTCCGGGTTTGGCCAGGGAATATGCCAGAAGGTGATGATGGTCGCCTTGGGCAGCGCCGTGCGGATCATCCCGGGCAGCAGGGCAAAATGATAATCCTGCACCAGCACCACCGGGTTGTCGCTGTCTGCCTCCGTTATGACAGCATCGGCAAAGCGCTGGTTGATCTTCACATACTGCTCCCAGTCTCCGGTGCGAAACACCGGTCGGACATGGGCGATGTGGCAGAGCGGCCAGAGACCCTCATTGGCAAATCCGTAGTAATACCCCTTTTCCTCTTCCGTGGTCATCCAGATGCGGCGCAGGTTGTATTCCGGTTTGTTCGGCGGCACCATGACACGGTCGTTGGCATCCACCGTTTCCCGGTCGGCATTACCGCTGCCATGGGCGATCCAGGTGCCGGAGCAGGCCCGCATGACCGGTTCAACAGCGGTTACCAGGCCGCTGGCGGGACGGTGAACCCGGATTTCGCCATCCACCCTGCTATGGATATACGGCTCGCGATTGGAGACAACAATAACCCGCTCGCCGGTGAGCTGTTTATGCAGCAGTGTGCGCAGGGTATCGGGGCTCCAGGTAATGGTTGAGTCATCGGCCAGTCGCCGTTCCGCCTCAATGGAGCGCATCAGCGTTTTCAGATCACCCACCAGCGGCTGCAACTCCGAATCAACGGCCTGGCGGGCAAACGGCTTGAGGATCCCTTCGCCGTGCAGCATCGCCCGGACACCATTCATCCACCCTTGCCAGCTCAGGTGTGCCACAAACACGGTGATGAGGGAGACGACAACTCCAAGCACGACAAAGAGAATAATCACGTATTCGCGCGTATCGGCACTGCGACGCACCATATAACTCATATCATGCACCAGCACCAGTGAACCGATCTGCGTGCCGTTCTGTTCAATGGCATTGACAGATACATGAACCGGACCCTGGGGCAGCGTGATCAGGTGGGGTGATTTTTGCGTCTCATCACTGGCTGAACGGCATGAAATCTCGGCAGGAAATGCGGGAGTCCGGTAGACAAGTTTCTGTTCCTGATTACAGAAGCCCACTGCCAGCAAGCGCTCATCCTGGGTAGCCCGCTGCAAAAGAGTAGTGATCTTTTGCCGGTTTCCCTGCGGCAGCAGCTCCAGAAGCGGCTCCTGCAGAGTACTGGTAATAAGCTGTGACCTGACATCCATATCCCGGACAGACCAGCGAAGAGTCAGGTTATCCACCAGTGGAACTACGGCAAAGGCAAGAAGCCCCAGGGCCACCACCAGGGGGACGACAAAGCGTAACGAAAGTTTAAGTGATCTGAATCCGCGCATCAGGTACTCCTTTCAGATGCACTATGAGTAAAATGCCAATGCACCTATTTTTTTACTTCCGGTACTGAGCAGCGGCATTCCCTCATCAGCATCTCGATTCCCCGCAAGGGGAGATCGACCCAGTCGAGGCGGTTATTCAACTCGTATCCCAGTTCGTGGACTACTTTATCAATCTGGAAACAGCGCAGCATGATGGCAAGTTCCGCCCTGTTCTCCGGAATCAGCGGTGAGCTCTTCATTGCATGCAGGTAGGCTTTCAGATATGAGCCGCTAACGTAGACATACCATGCCTCCAGCCATGGTTCGAGCAGAGGTATGTCGTCAGGGTGACCGGCGCCGTGTTGAACCAGCGCGGTCATGGCGGCATAATGAAAGGAGTGGATCATGCCGGCCACATCCCGCAGCGGAGAGCGTTTCAGTCGGCGTTCGCTCGTGGAATGGGCCGCTTCCCCCTCGAAATCAATGAAAGCGAAATCCTTGCCGGTAAAAAGCGCCTGCCCCAGATGGAAATCACCGTGAATCCTGCATTTCATTGCCGACAGGCGCCGACCGGTAATTTTCTGCAGGCAGGCAATAATCTCCTCTTCATCGCCAAGGACATGCGCTGCTCTTATTTGCTGCACGTCATCGGGCAGGCGATGGAGGTTTGCGGCCAGTTTCTGGAAATTCCGTCGTACCACGCCGCGCATGGACTGGAAGATGGAACGTTGATAGAGGGTCGAAAACTCTTCCATACCCCAGGCGCTGTCTGCTGAACTGGTGGCCAGCGCACGATGCATCTCCGCTGTGCGCCTGCCGAGCAGCAGAGCCATTTCCATGTGCAATCCGCGCACGAGATCCCGAAACTGGTCCGGGATGCCGGTGTCGACGACTTCCAAAAGTGTCGGAAGCGGGGTTGAAAGTTTTGGCAGATCAAGCTTGTGTGACAGCAGATGTTCTACAAATTGCGTCAGGCCTGTCAGGGTGTTCCGCCAGGCATCGCCGTGACTGGGTATGTAGGTTTGCAGGACACCGAGATCATATGTCCTGCCGCTGGCAGCATGGAATTTGATTCCTCCCGCATAGGCCGGGACATTCCGGAATCTTTTTTTATCGGCGAGAAAACGGAGTATTTCGGGCTCCGGATTGACCCCCTCCTGCAGCTTCCGGTACATTTTGAACAGCAGCCGCTCACCATACAGAATGCTGGTATTGCTCTGTTCGACAGTTGCAACCCTGCTGGGAAACAATTCTGTTTTGGGGGGAGAAATTTTCGAAACACCGCCGCCTCGCATGCCCAACAATTCCGAGCCGTTGGCTCCGTGCACTTTCGCACGGCCGCTCATCAGCTCAAATAGCAGCTCCCGGAATTCCTCGAAGTAGATCGCATCACACAGCACGCCTTCAATATCTCCGAGGACAAGTGCCGATATGGTTGCCAGCGGATGCCGGTCGGTTTGAGCCTGCAGCTGTTCGCTGGAAAGCCAGGTCATCGGAATCTGATAGATTTCGGGATCCCTCTCGGTGTAGGTGACCTGAATGAACGCCAGCAGAAACAGCTGATCATCCTGTCTCAACTGGCAACTGCCGACCACGCTGATCTGGCTGATAACTCGCCCTTTGCCGCTAAACCAGAAGACGCGCTGCAGATACTGAGGCATGACGATGCTGCATAAGCGTTCTCCGGTTTTGCCCTTCAGCACGTCCCACCAGGGGTGCCCCTCCCGTAGCTTAAGCGTCAGGGCTTCCTCGTGAAGTTCAGTCCTCGCTTCGCTGCTGCGCAGCACAAACCAGAAATAGTCATAGGGTCCCATGGTAAAATGGTATCTGGACTCCTGGATCATCGGGAAACGGTTGCGGCTGAAGACCTCTTCGGGGATCATGCCGGCGTGGTGTGAAAGGTCAGCGGTGACCGTCTGAGAGAAGCGAGAGAGATTGATGACAACCAGAACTTTTTCGTCTTCAAAACTGCGGATAAAGGTCAAGACTTTCGGGTTGTCTGACGGCAGCATTTCAATGGCGCCACAGCCGAATGCCTTGAAGCGTTTGCGCATGGCAATCGTGCGCCGCATCCACCAGAGCAGGGACGATGAATTGCGCTCCTGATTCTCGACGTTGATCGATTCATAGTGATATTCCGGTTCTATTATGACCGGCAGAAACAGCTTCTGGGGGCTGGCCTTGGAGAAACCGGCGTTTCGGTCAGGATTCCACTGCATCGGGGTGCGGACGCCGTTTCGGTCGCCCAGGTAGTAGTTGTCGCCCATGCCTATTTCATCGCCGTAGTAAATGATGGGGGTTCCCGGCAGGGAGAAGAGCAGTATGTTCATCAGCTCGATCTTGCGGCGGTTGTTACCCATTAGCGGGGCAAGACGGCGGCGGATGCCGAGATTGATGCGTGCCCGCGGATCGGAGGCGTAGACTCGGTACATATAGTCCCGCTCCTCGTCGGTCACCATCTCCAGCGTCAATTCGTCGTGATTACGGAGGAATATGGCCCACTGGCAGCCGTCGGGGATGGCCGGTGTCTGGTCTATGATGTCGATGATCGGAAAACGGTCTTCCATTTCGATGGCCATGAACATGCGCGGCATGAGCGGGAAATGGAAGGCCATGTTGCTTTCGTCCCCATCGCCGAAATAGGCGGCGGCATCTTCCGGCCACTGGTTTGCCTCTGAAAGGAGCAGGCGGTTTTTGAAGGAGCTGTCCAGGTGGGAGCGCAGCTTCTTGAGGAAGGCGTGGGTTTCGGGAAGATTTTCGCAATTGGTCCCCTCCCGCTCGAACAGGTAGGGAACGGCATCAAGCCGGACGCCGTCAACCCCCAGGCGCATCCAGAAATCAATCACCCGCAGCATTTCGGACTGCACCCTCGGATTGTCGAAGTTGAGGTCCGGCTGATGGTAGTAGAAGCGGTGCCAGAAGTAGGCGCCGGCCAGCGGGTCCCAAGTCCAGTTGGAGGTTTCGAAGTCCTGAAAGATGATCCGCGCTTCGCGGTATTTCCCGGGCGTGTCACTCCAGACATAGAAGTCCCGGTACACGGACCCCGGTTTGGCCCGGCGGGCGCGCTGGAACCAGGGGTGCTGGTCCGAAGTGTGATTGAGCACCAGTTCGGTGATCACCCGGATGCCGCGACTGTGGGCGGAACGCAGCAACTGTTTGAACTCGCGGAGCGTGTTGTACGTGGGGTTGACGGTATAATAGTCGGCGATGTCGTACCCGTCATCCCGCTGCGGAGACGGATAGAAGGGGAGCAGCCAGACCGCGGTGACTCCGAGCTGCTGAAGGTAGTCGAGTTTGCCGATCAGACCGCGGAAATCACCGGAACCGTCTGCGTCTGAGTCAGCGAACGCCTTGATATGCACCTGGTAAATAATGGCATCCCGGTACCAGCAGGGATTGTCCTCAAGCAGAGAATCTTTATGGGGCATATGTTTTTTCTCCATGCGCTGCTCTGTCGTACCGCTCCAACTGGTTCCGCAGCGAAGCGGCCAGATTTAGCGGCAGCATGTTCCAGGAAAAACGCCACTCCCAATTGCCGTAAGGGGTGCCGGGAATATTCATGCGTGCTCCGCTTCCCAGCTCCAGAATATCCTGAAACGGTATGATTGCCGTATTCGCGACTGACATCAGTGCGGCGCGGGTGAGGCTTCCCACACCATTATCACCCGTGCAGCCGAGATATTCCTGCATCTCATGGCGCTCTGCCACTGAAATTGAATGATACCATCCTGCGGTGGTGTCGTTATCGTGTGTGCCGGTATAGACGACCCCGTTTTTGACATGATGGTGCGGGAGACTGATCGGCTCGGATTCGAAGGCAAACTGCAGAATCTTCATGCCGGGGAAGTTGTATCGATCACGCAACGCCAGCACCTCGGGCGTGATGACTCCCAAATCTTCGGCGATAATTGGGAGTTCCCCCAGGGCGGCACGCAGAATGTCAAAAAGTCGCTCTCCCGGACCCTTGACCCATGTCCCCCGCTCGGCAGTCTGCTCTGCCGCCGGAATATGCCAGGCGGCTTCAAAGCCACGAAAGTGATCGACACGGACGATATCAAAGAGTTCAAACACCGACGTGAAACGGTCGATCCACCACTGATATCCATTCTGCTCCATGACATCCCAGTCATAGAGCGGGTTGCCCCAAAATTGTCCGGTGGCGCTGAAGTAGTCGGGGGGGACGCCGGCCACGACCGTCGGTCTCCCCTTCGAATCAAGGAGAAAGAGTTCGCGGTGGCTCCATACATCGGCAGAATCATAGGCGACAAAAATGGGAATATCGCCGATGATGGCGATACCTCGAGCATTGGCGTACGCGCGCAGTTCCTTCCATTGCCGTGAAAACTGCCACTGCAGATATTTTTGCACTCCGATTTCGAGGCCGAGTTTATCCGAATAATTATAATACGTTTCTTCAGTAATGCGCGCCGCTTCTGCCGGCCACCGGCTCCAGCTCTTTCCGTGAAAGCGCCGTTTCAGCGCCATGAAAAGGGCATAATCATGCAGCCAGGGGGTCGTGTCGCAGAAATGCCGGAATTCAACGGTGTGGGGTGTCCCCTTCTGCGTCAGAAAGGTTGAGCCTGCCTGGTACAGCAGCTCCATTTTGGTCCCGGCGACGGCATTGAAATCGACACGATCTTCGGGATACCGGCCGCTGCAGGAAGCATCGGCAAGATCACCCTCACCGGCAATCCGTTCCAGATCGAGCAGGAGCGGATTGCCCCCGAAGGCGGTAAGGGCGGAATAGGGCGAATTGCCGCAGGCGGGTGGCGTCAGCGGGAGCACCTGCCAGTATGACATTCCCATGTCGCGCAGCAGATCAATGAAGCGTCTGGCATCCGTCCCCAGCGAGCCTATCCCGCCGGGGCCGGGAAGCGACGTCGGGTGAAGCAGTATTCCGCAGCCACGTTTGTTCAGCATCAGAACTCCAATAAATGGTTCTATTACGTCAGATTCAAAACCAACCCCGTAATCCCCCTTTAGGTCCCAGAGGGTGGATATTTAAGGGCTCTCCCCTGATAAGTGGAGCGGGGAGGGGTTGGCATCAAACCGCTCCAGCAAGGCCACCGGATATTCAGAGAGTATGTCCTGAAGAGCAAGGGTCAGCTGGCCACCCTGTTGATCCAGATGTAAAACCTCTCCGGTAAATACGTTGCGATAGCAGCTCGTAGCGGTATCGAACTGTTGAATTACCCGGGTGTCCTGCCATACCTCCGGTCCAAGCGGCAGAGCGCTGTTGTCACCTATCAGGCGGCTGCAAAAGCGGGGCACCACCACCAGGACCGAGCTGTCATTGACCGAGCGTTCAAATGCGCAGACATGATCCTGACCGGCACCTTCCACCGTCAGCGGCAGATACCGGCCGGATTCAAACAGTGCGCGGTTTTTCCTGCGAAAGCCCAGCGCCTTGCAGGTCAGGTGCAGCTTGATGCGGCCGTCGTTCCGGGTCGCAACCACCTCGCGGGCCGTTTTTAAAATCCCTTCAACCGACTCCTTTCGCAGCAGTTCATCCAGCATATTTTTTCTTAAGGGGTAATCAACCGGCCGACGGTTATCGGGGTCAACCAGGCTGAAATCCCACAACTCATTTCCCTGGTAGAAATCAGGGATCCCCGGCGAGGTGATCTTGAGGAGGGTCTGGGAAAGGGAATTTAAGATACCGCAGGCGGCGGTCAACTTCTGGAATGAGACAAAATCATGCAGAAAAGTGTTGCCCCCGGATTCTTTCAGGATCGTGTCGACGAAATACAGCACCGCGTCCTCCCGCAGAGAGTTGGGGCTGATCCAGCTTGTATGTACCTTGGCCTCCCGCATGGCCTTCAGCATGTACTCCTTGATCCTGGCACGGAATTCAGTAAATTCATCCTCGTCCGGATTGCAGAAGGGCCACGTTCCCACCAGCGTCTGATAGAGCAGGTACTCTTCATTACGGCTCGGTACGGGTTTGCCATCGACAATCATTTTGAGTTTGCGATTCTGGCCGCTCCAGCGGGAAAGACCCATCCGCCATAATTCGGGAATCTCCGAGAGCACGTTTATCCTGGCCCGGACATCCTCACTCCGCTTGGTATCATGGGTTGATGTAGCAAGCATCGCCAGCGGACGGCTTTTGCATCGTTCGATATTCTGGCCGTGGAACGCCTCCAGGGTAATGCCGAACCGCTCCGGGCTCCCTCCCACCTCGTTCAGTGAGACAAGGCGATTATAGAGATAAAATGCCGTATCTTCGACCCCTTTGGCCATGACCGGGCCGGTGATCTGCTGAAACCGCATCACAAAATCAAGACACGCCGATCTGTGCTCATCGGTCATGGTGTCAGGAAAACGGAGGAGGAGAACATCACGGACGAAATCGAACACCGAGGCACTTATGGCCGGGTTCTGACGTTTTGCCCGGCCGATCGCCGCTTCGATGTACTGACAGTCCCGCTCCAGTACCTCGTAGCTGTTGATGTAGGTCCGATATACCGGGAAATAGGCGATCACCTCCACGATCGACTTGATCAGACTGTTAAGGGTGAAGTCACGCGTATGCCGGTTCTGCTCGGAAATCCTGTTCAGGTAGCGTCCAAGCGTGTTGATTTCACTCGACATGGAGACCTGCATGACGAGTTTCTTCTTGTCGTAGACGGCGGCCGGGAAGTCTATGCGGTGGCTCATGAAGCGCGTATACAGAGTTTCAAAGACCTTGGCATTCGAGGTGTCCACAAAAAGACCGTTTACCTGAATGGCAAAATCGTACCCGGTTGTACTGAAAACCGGCCAGCCGTCAGGCAGCTTCTCGGCTTTGATGAGTATTTTTTCTCCAACAATGTAGAACGGCTTGTACGTGGGGTCTGCGGCTATAATCCGGTCATATTTTCCCCGTACCGCTGCGCCACTGTCCTCCACTCCGTTGTCTGCAGGCAGCTGCTCATCGAGTGCGCCGCCGTACATCCTGATGAAGCAGGCCGATTGAAGCCGCCTGAAATAATCTTCCGGATCCAGCAATCCATCGGCGTGGTCAACCCGTAGGCCGGTAATTTTCCTCGTCTCCACAAGCTTGAAGATAAGACGGTGAGTCTCTTCGAAGACGGCCGGGTCTTCCACCCTGATGGCACCTAAGGAATTGATATCGAAGAATCTCCGGTAGTTGATCTCCTCGGTGGCGACGCGCCAATGGGAAATGCGATAGACCTGCTCCCGAAGAAGTTCGTCCAACGGATCAAAGCTGCGTGGGTCCCCCTTTGTCCCGTTGAAGCTTGCCACAGTGCCGTCAATGAACGCGCCAATCGCGCTGCTGTTTTGATACAGGCTCCAGAGGCGTCGTTTGACGACCTCCTTTTCCCGGTACCGCTCCTCAATACGCTCCGGATCCTGCACCGTGCTGGGGGGGAGATGCTTGAGCGCCGTTACAATGCTCATAAGTTCCTGAAACTGGGGGGCAGCGGCAGAAAGTTCCGTTTCCAGAACTTCGATGCGGAGCGTCAGGATAGTGATATAAGATTTCGGAACGATCGGCAGTTTGTGATCGCAGTAGCGTACGAAAAAAGAGCCTTCTTCAAAGGAGAGCCGCAGCTCACCGTTTTCGAGCACCGCACCGTACTGGTCCCCCAGGATCGGAATCAGGATTTTATTCTCCAGCTCCTTTTTGACCGGGTGCCAGTCGATATCAAAAAAATCCGCATAGACTGAGCTCGGCCCATTTTCGAGCACATCGGTCCAGAAGGCGTTACCCTGCCCCTCGATACACATATGATTCGGGACAATGTCCAGGATCTGCCCCATACGACACTGTTTCAGTTCTGCGACCAGCGCCTCGTACTCATCCTCTGTACCGATTTCAGGGTTCAGGCTGTTCTGGTCCAGGATGTCGTACCCGTGCAGGCTTCCCTTGCTCGCTTTGAAGTAGGGTGATGCGTAGATGTCGCTGATGCCGAGGATGCGCAGATAGGGAACGATCTCTCTGGCATCGTTGAAGCCGAAATGTGAATTAAATTGCAGCCGGTAGGTTGCTGCCGGTATTCTGAGCCCCGTGCCGTTCATATCTCTCCCTTTGCTGCTGCCAGTACCGCAGGGATATTGAAAAAGAGCAGTTGTCCCAGATGTCCGACCTCTTCGCTCCAGGAGTTCCGTTCGATCGCCCGGTCGGTGTCGGAGAGGATGTCCGCAGCATGGGATTGCACCATGTCCCAATAGATGTTTTGTGTCTGCCAGAGATTCACATCCACCGGGAGAGCCGCGAGCGATTCGACCAGATGGAGAACCTCACCCATGAGCGGGGAACTGTCCGGATCCTCCCGCAGTGCGGTCATCGCACCTTCCACTCTGCGGCGGATGATAAATTCAAGAGCTACACTGTCCACAACAACATTCCAGCTTTTGATCTCGTCCACATCCTCCTTCAGTCTGTCTGCGTCGACTGTTTCCGAGGTGAACATCTTTTGCAGCGTAAGATTGAGCGCTGTCTCGGCAGTGGTCATAAAACGGTGCGGCACCGGCATACCTGTTTCCCGCAGAAATCCCATCAGGCTTTTGCTGTTTTCGTAGAGGGTGATGAACTTGTCCTCAAACTCCTGGAGCGTACCGGCGATGATAAGATTCAGAATATGACGCTGTTCGTCCCGAAAGAGGTCCTTTAGCGAGTAGTTGTGCATGCCGAAATGGGTGTCAATCAGCCTGATGACGGCGGCAAAATCACCCTCTTTGAAGGCGGTGACAAGCTCCTCCTTCATGATCAGGTACGCCTCCTCGCCGATAAAGGAGCGGACTCCGCAGTTAAGCGCATGGCCGCCGAAGTACAGGGTGCAGAAAGTTGTCCGGTCTGCTTTGCGGGTGATGGAGGAACGGATAAATATTTTACCCACCGCCAGTCCCATCTGTCCGGCATGGAGTGTCAGAGAATCCTCCTTAATAGTTCGATAGCTGAAGATATCGGTTTCCTCTCCGTACTCCTCGAAGACAAAGCTGACGGCGTAATGCGCGCCGACCCTGAGCAGGTCGATCATAACTGGTCTAACATGTTGTTCGTAGATTTCAGCCCCGTCTTTCTGTTCGGATATATTGCTCTTGGCCAGAGCCATCCGTTCCAGAAAGTTGGCTTCGATCCCCTGACTGCAGAATTCATTTGCCAACTGTATAGCCCGGCCGGCATACTGGATAATCTGCACCGTTTCCAGCCCTGACAGTTCGTCAAAAAACCAACCGCAACTGGTGAACATGAGCATGGCATGCCGCTGCATCTCCAGCAGGCTAAGTACGGCCACGGTTGCCTCGTCATCCAGGGGACGCCGGGAATGTTTGAGCAGAAAAGCGGCGACGTTTTCCACGGAGCGGTCAAGCAGGACGTCGATGTAATCATTCCGGACTTCCCACGGATCCTTCAGGTACCCTGATGCGACATCCTCATAACAGGCGGCCAACTGTCCGTTAAGCCAGTCCAAGGCCTCCCGCAGCGGCCGGCGCCATTGCTGGTTCCAGCCGGTGTTCCCTCCGGAATTGCAGCCGCAGTCACTCCTCCAGCGCTCGATGCCGTGCATGCAGCTCCAGGAACTGTTTTCGATAATCTGCACTTCATGAGTGGCCGGGTGCAGTTCCAGGTATTCGCCATAGTTAGTCAGACGGGCAAGGTTGTTCACCTCAATGTGGTCCAGTGCATGCCCCAGCGCCATCTCGCCGAAGCGGTGGTGGTGACCGTAGGTTTCGCCATCAGTGGCGATATGTACCAGTTGGGAATGGGTGCTGTGATCCGAAAAACCGGACATCAGACGGTCGGCAAACTGTTCTCCGCTATTCAGCAGATTCTCGAACGCCACTGCCTGTGAAATGGGGCCGTCGTAGAAGAAGATGGTGATACTTCGACCTGAGGGAAGCCGGCAGAGATACGCCTGTGAAGGATCGATACGTGAACCGGAGATATCCTTCCACCGGCCGGTGCCGGTTCTCCGTACCCTTCCCGCCTGGTGAGGGGCGAGAATGGTGAACCGGATACCCGCCTTGGCCAATACCTCCAATGTTTCCACATCCACAGCGGTTTCCGCCAGCCACATCCCTTCGGGGAAACGCTGGAAGCGGTGCTCGAAATCCCTGATTCCCCACCGCACCTGCGTCTGCTTATCGCGCAGGGTGGCCAGCGGCATGATGATATGATTGTACACCTGGGCCAAGGCGGCACCATGCCCGGAGCGCCAGATCATACTCTGCCTATCGGCCGCCTGAATCGCCCGATAGGTGTCGGGAGCATGTTTTTCCATCCAGGAGAGGAGAGTCGGTCCGAAATTGAAGCTGATACGGGCATAGTTGCTGACGATCCCCATAATGCGCCCCTCCCCGTCCAGATTCCGCGAGGCCGTATTGGGGGCATAACATTCGGCGATGATCCGTTCGTTCCAGTCATGGTAGGGATGAGCCGAATCCTGAATCTCAACTGACTCAAGCCAGGGGTTTTCGCGGGGAGGCTGGTAGAAATGGCCATGTATGCAGAGGAAGCGTTCCATTGATTATTCCTTTCGGTAGATCATGACGCCGAATGGGGCAAGCGTCGGAAATGTTTTTGGGCGGGTGGAATACACGGTTACGCAACTGCCCGACGGATAGTTACCGGTGGAATCGAGCAGGATGCGCAGTGTGCCGCTCGCCAGTTGCGGGGTGATTACTCGGTCTTGGTCGCTGAAGTTGAACAAGCAGAACACCTGCTCGTCGTCGACGCTCCGGACGATTGCCAGCAACCGGTCTTCCTCGCACGCGACCACCTCCATGTCATGCCTGCTGTGATTGGCTAGAGGAGCACATTCCTTACGCAAGCGTATCAATTCGCGGTAAAATTTGAAAATTGCACTGTGGTTGCCGCGAAGTCGCTGCTCCGTATCCAGTTTTGCGGACAGGAACGTACTCTCTGCCTGAGGATCCGGCGCTGTACCCTGATGGGCAAACGCGGCGAATTCCTCGACTCTCCCCCGCCTGACCCCCTCAACAAGAGTGGCGTCTCCATGGCTGACAAAATAGGGAAACGGTGCCGATTCCGCATACTCTTCCCCCATGAAAAGCAGCGGCATATAGGGTGAGATAAGTACCGTTGCGGCGGCAAGCATGAGCTGCTGTGCCGACAGATGCTCACTCGGCCGCTCTCCGCGCATCCGGTTCCCCACCTGATCATGGTTCTGGGAAAATACCACCAGTTGTCGGGGAGGGATTTCTGCCGAGGAGTTGCCGTGTCGCCGTCTTCTGAAGGATGAATACCCTCCGGAGAGGACAAACCCCTCCTGGAAGCTCTTGACCAGATCTGAAAACGTGCCGAAATCAGCGTAGTATCCAGACTGATCACCGGTCAGGAGGGTTTGCAGAGAATGGTGGAAATCATCGTTCCACTGGGCATCAAGACCGTATCCACCCGCCTCGGTGGAATGTACCACCCGCACATCGTTCAAGTCGCTTTCGGCAATAATGTAGGCACGGCGCCGGAGTGAGTCACCCTGCCGGTGCACTGCGTCGGACAACTCCTGAAGTATATGCAGGGCGCTGAAATCGTAGATGCCGTGGATAGCATCAAGCCGCAGTGCGTCAATATGGTATTCGGTTATCCAGTGGAGGGCATTTGAGATGAAGTAATGGCGGACCGGATCACTGTCCGGACCGTCGAAATTGACCGCGTCTCCCCAAGGTGTCCGGTAGCGGTCGGTAAAGTAGGGGCCAAACTCATGCAGATAGTTCCCTTCCGGACCCAGGTGATTGTAGACCACATCCAGAACCACGGCCAGCCCTCTGGAGTGACAGGCATCGACCAGTCGTTTCAGGCCGTCCGGGCCGCCATAACTGTTCTGGGGAGCAAACAGATATGTGCCGTCATATCCCCAGTTGCGTTCTCCGGGGAACTGGGCGACCGGCATCAGTTCAACGGCCGTGATACCCAGATCCACCAGGTAGTCGAGGCGCGAAATGATCGCCTCAAAGGTCCCCTCACGGGTAAAGGTTCCCACGTGCAGTTCGTAGAGGATGTACTCTTCGAGAGCGCTCCCTCGCCATTGGCTGTCGGTCCAGGCAAACGTCGGATCGATCACCTGGGAAGGGCCATGCACACCTTCAGGCTGGCTGCGGGAGGTGGGATCGGGGTAACGCAGCGTGCCGTCCAGCCAGTACCAGTAACAGTCACCCGGCGCAGCCGGAACCAATCCCTGAAAATAGTCTCCGTCACGCTTAAGAGGTGTCTTCAACGGGCCGGCATCAACAATTTCCACCTCAACCGACGTGGCCGTCGGGGCCCAGACCCTGAAGCGGGTTTTGTCAGCAACCGGGGTTGCTCCGATATCCAGGGCAAAATGATCCATCTCACACTTCCTTCCCTTTGCGGGCTTTTACTCGTTTATTTGAACAGATTGTGATGATTTCCTTATTTCAGATGGTCAATAACACGATACCTCATATCAGTGCATTTGCAACCTTCACCGGCAATACGCAAGGATTGACATGGCTGGTTGAGCTGAACATGGAAGTACTAAAAAGCAAGGAGCCTGCCAATATACGAATAAAGACAAAAAGGTTAATTCTTATCTACATAACAAGGCATTAGAAAACAGGAGAGAACATCAGAAATGTATAAAATGATTCGTTGGCCTCAATATGTGGCGGGACCTCAATATATTGAGGGATATTTTGAGAGGAGGTAGTCAGTAACATGCTCTTTTTTCATAGATCCGGAAGGAAGCTGGCTCGGCGCTAGAAAATGTACATCAGGAATTCCTGACCAGGGTTTCCCTCCTCCGCCTGATCCATTTTTCACATTCGATCACACAATAGACAATAGTCGAAGCGCCAATTATCACCACCCACTCCGTGAGACCGATCGGACAGCTGCCAAAAGCGCTGTTCATAGCCGGCAGATAGGTGAATAAAAGCTGAAGCAGCACCATGAGGCCGACTCCGGCCAGCACCCAGCGGTTGCTGAACAGGCCGATCCGGAACATTGAGTACCGTAGCGAGCGGCAGTTGAACAGATAGAATATTTCACCAAACACAAAGATATTGACCGCGCAGGTTCTCGCCTCCGCCAGATTGCTCCCCTGCCGCAGCTGCCAGTCGAACAGGCCGAATGACCCCGCGAGCAATAACAAACCGACAAGTACGATGCGCAGGATCAACTCACCGGTCAGCAGCGGTTTACGGGGGTCCAGAGGGGGACGATTCATCAGCCCCGGTTCCTTTGGTTCAAAGGCAAGCATCAGCCCCAGAAGCACCGCTGTGGTCATGTTGATCCAGAGGATCTGCACCGGTGTTATCGGCAGTCGCATCCCTGCAAAGACCGCCGCCAGGATCACCAACCCCTCTCCCAGATTGGTCGGCAGCGTCCAGATTATGAACTTGACCAGATTATCATAAACCCCTCGCCCCTCCTCAACCGCGGCCTCGATGGAGGAGAAATTGTCATCGGTTAGCAGCATGTCAGCCGCCTCTTTGGCGACCTCGGTGCCGGATATCCCCATGGCCACACCGATATCTGCCTGACGCAACGCCGGTGCATCGTTTACCCCATCGCCGGTCATGGCGACGATATGACCCCGTGCCTGGAGCGCCTCCACCAGACGCAGCTTTTGTTCCGGTGCTACCCGGGCAAATACTTGAGTCCGTTCCGTCGCTTCAATCAGCTCGTCATCAGAAAGCTCTGCCAGTTCCCCGCCGGTCAGAGCCAATTGCTCGTCATCGGCACGTTGTTCTCCGTAGAGACCGATCTGCCTGGCAATAGCAGCTGCGGTGACAGCATGGTCACCTGTTATCATCTTGATCTTGATACCGGCATCCAGGCAGACCTTGATCGCTCTGATCGCCTCTTCACGCGGTGGATCAATCATCCCCTGGAGACCCAGAAAGGTTAGCCCGCTACCCACAGAGCCATGCCCCAATTCCTCTGTGAAGCCAGCTGGTTCCAAACGGGCAAATGCCAGCACCCGCACGCCCTTTTCCGCCATATGCTCCGCCTGGCGGTGAATGTCATCCGGATCGAGAGGGTGCATATCACCGTCAGCTGCCAGCATCAGGCTGCAGCGGGGAACAAGACTCTCCAACGCTCCTTTTAGATATACGACGGTACGTTCTTCGTCACCATGAAGCGTAGCCATATACTGATACTGCGATTCAAAGGGGATGGCGTCCAGCCGTGGGAGGTGCTGCAACAACTCTGAGCGCTGCAACCCTGCTTTTTGAGCGGCAACAACTAGGGCGGCTTCGGTCGGATCACCCTCTATCTGCCATTTGTTGTCGATGTGAAGCAGATTTGCATCGTTACACATCAGGCCTGCCATCAGGCATTCGTGCAACGCCGGGTGTTTTTGGGGAGTAATAACGTTGTCGTTGCTGGTAAATGCCCCCACTGGTTCATACCCGCCGCCGGAAAGATAAAAAAGCTCACCGCCTGCGTAAATTTGCTGCACGGTCATCTGATTCTGGGTCAGGGTTCCGGTCTTGTCAGAGCAGATGACCGTGGTACTTCCGAGGGTCTCCACGGCCGGAAGCTTACGGATGATGGCGTTACGCTGCGCCATCTTGTTGACGCCGATGGCAAGGGTGATGGTAACCGCCGCCGGAAGCCCCTCCGGGATAGCTCCCACCGCTAGGGCGACCGCTGCCATGAACATATCCAGCCACCCTTCGCCGCGCAGAATCCCCACCGCAAAGGTGATCGCCGCCAGTCCGAGGATGATGTAAAGCAGCAACGTGCTGAATGTGGCTAATTTTTTGGTGAGAGGGGTTGCGAGGATGTCTGCGGAAGCGATGAGTTCATTGATACGGCCGATTTCGGAGCGGTCGCCAGTTGCAGTTACCACGCCGGTGGCAACACCGTAGGTTACCAGGGTTGATGCGTAGACCATGTTGGTGCGATCCGCGAGTTGTGTGTCAGCCGGAAGGATTGAACTTGATTTATGCGCCGGCACCGATTCTCCGGTAAGCGCCGATTCGTCTATCTGCAGCTCGCGTACGGTGAGCAGCCGAAGATCCGCCGGCACCTTGTCCCCGGACTGGAGCAGCACGATGTCACCGGGGACCAGTTCCTCTGCCGAAACCTGCCGTCGTTCACCGTCCCGCATGACGGTTGCTGAATTGGTCATCACCTGGGACAATGACTCGATCGCCTTGACCGCCTTGGCTTCCTGGATGAAGCCAATAACTGCGTTTACCAGAACTACCCCGTAGATGACCCCGGCATCAACCCATTCCCGTAGAAAGCTGGTGATAATTGCTGCGGCCAGCAGAATATAGATCAACGGCTGATGGAACTGCAGCAGGAACAGCTTGAGCGGACCAGTTCCCTTTTTTTGCGTAATCCGGTTGAAACCGAACTGCTCGTGACGAAGTGCTGCCTCGAAGCTGTCGAGTCCCTTTTTCTGTGAGGTTTCCAGTCGTTCAAGCAGCTCCGCTTCCGCCAGGTGGTGCCACTGTTGATCAATATCCAGCGTCATTGATGTCCCTGTCATCCCGGTAAATGAAAACGGCGAGAAGTTTCCTCCCCGCCGTTAATTCTACCGCATGCTACCGCTTTTTCAATTTTCCACGGTTCGTTCAGTTTAGCAGAGCATGGATAGTGCTCACGTTCTTTTCACGACGCCGGTAATCTTTGCAAGAACAAGTGCCAGACATGCCGCCGCCAAACTGAAAATAGCTCCCATTTTGGCGGCCCCGCGGATACCCGGATCGGCAAAGGCCTCTCCGGCAACAAAGAGTGCTACCGTGAAACCGGTGCCGGCAATCATGCCGGCGGTCAGCAGGTCACCCAACTTCATTCCTTGTGGCAAGCGAAACCCGAGTCTGGATGCGAGCCAGCCAAATCCAAAGATACCGATGGCTTTACCTGCTATCAGAGATACAAACACCAGCCATGTGACCGTTCCCATGTTTGAAAACTGTACGCCGGCATTGGAGAGGCTGAACATGAACAGGCCGAAATCGACAACCACCTTCCATTCATGTTCAAATCTGGCGAGGGGAGTGCGATCGTTTCGGTCTTCATCAAAAAGGTGTTTATGCTCCTTTTTGGCATGAGGCAGAAAAGGGATGATAAAGACCAATGCCAGCGCCGGATGAAGATGGGCGTGGTACAGACCGGACCAGCTCAAGCTCCCGCCGATTAACAGGTAGGGCCAGTAATTGCGTAGATTTAATCGACGCATAAACCAGGCAATTCCCATACCCAGAACGATGAGTAGCAGCCATACGGGCTCGACGGGCATAGTTGGGTTTGGGTAGAAAATGGCGATGATGGCCAGACCTATGGCATCGTCGGTCACTGCCAGGAGCAGCAGGTATGATACAGCCGGGTGGCCCGCGCCGAAGATCATACGGGCGACCAGCCAAGCCAGGGCTATGTCGGTGGCGGTAGGAATACCCCAGCCATTGTTCAGAGCCGCAGATCCAAACGCGATATTCATGCACGTATAAACGACAACCGGTCCGATAACCCCACCCAGAGTTCCCAGTAGCGGGTTCACCGCATTTGAGACAGGATTCAGGTCGCCGCCCGGCAGAAAACTCTGTGTGATTTCAACGGCAGCAATGCCGAAGAAGAGAACCATGAACAGTTCGTTGGAAATGAAGTGGAACGAAAGTCCACCTATAAAGGGAGCACTATTGAAACTATGATAACCGGCAGGATCCAGATTAGCCCAGACAACGGCAAGAACGACGCCTGCCAACAATGGTACGGAGAATTCTCTCAGCAAGTTAAGGCGATGACGCATAAAATAGTATTCCTCAAATTACAACAAACAGTTTCGTAATACGATTACGACTCATTTTCAGTATCATGTTTTGTCTGTTCTCTCCATTGAATCTGCCGGTGTTTGCATACCATAAACTCCGTTGTCTGGATACAGCTGATTTAAAACGGCGGTTACCGTTCGTAACAACCAACCACCATGGATAATTCGCTGCCGCTTATGCCGCCTTGCCAAGCGCAAAATAAAAGGCAGTGGCTTTATATAGTGCCACTGCCTTTCGGCTGCCGGAGAATTTCCGGCAGCCTGTCTGAATGAACAATAGTATTGATTTAGTGCTCAGCAGCCGCCTCTGCACCTAAACCAGTTTCGGCGCGAATCATCTGGGCATCAAATGCAGCACGTTCTTTTTTTGCACTCTCACTGCCATCAGTTACCGAAGCAACATACGCAACGATAAGCACCAAAGGCAGGACAACAAAGGTCGGGAAGTCATACGGGAAGATGGCCGGTCCGTTTCCGAGTACCTTAGTCCATACGGTCGGGCCAATGACCAGCAGTCCGATAGAGCCAAAGATGCCGGTATAACCGCCAAGAACCGCTCCACGTGTGGTCAGTCCCTTCCAAAATACTGACAGTACCAGTACCGGGAAGTTGGTGCAGGCGGCAATCGAGAAAGTCAGCGCCACGATGTAGGCAACGTTCTGTTTCTCAAAGGCAATGCCGAGGAGTACGGCAAGAATGCCCAGTCCGATAACACTCATCTTCGATACCCAGACCTCTTTCTTCTCGTCCGCTTTACCTTTCATGATAACGCTCGCATAGATGTCGTGTGACAGGGCCGAGGCGCCTGCCAGCGTCAGACCGGATACAACGGCAAGGATGGTGGCAAAGGCAACTGCGGCGATGAAGCCGAGGAAGAAGTTACCGCCGATGGCGTGTGACAGATAAATGGCCGGCATGCTGCCGCCACCCTTCAGATCAAGGACACTCTTGGTCACATTGACAACATACTCAGGATTGTTGGCAACGAGAATGATGGCGCCAAAACCGATGATGAAGGTCAGGATGTAAAAATAGCCGATGAAGCAGGTACCGTACAGAACAGACTTGCGGGCAGCCTTGGAATCAGTTGTGGTGAAAAATCTCATCAGGATGTGCGGCAAGCCGGCAGTACCGAACATCAGCGTGAGACCCAATGAAATGGACTCGATGGGATTAGCCTTGGCGCCAATCGGCACCACTGACTGCATGATTTTTATACCTTTGGGATGAAGGGCCACGGCGTCGGAGAACAGTTTAGCAAAGCTGAAGCCTTCGTGGTACATAACACCAAACGCCATGCAGGACGCACCACCCAACAGCAGGCCGGCCTTGATGATCTGTACCCAGGTTGTAGCCTTCATGCCGCCCAAAGTAACGTAGAGGATGATCAACACACCAACGATTACGATGGACAGTTTGTAGGACATTTGCGGTACAAGAGTGTGCAACAACTGACCGGCACCAACTGCCTGACCGATAAGATACCAGATGACGACGATCAGCGAGCTTATGGCCGCCATGATGCGGATCGGCTTCTGCTGGAGACGGAAGGAAACCACGTCGGCGTAGGTGTATTTACCGAGGTTACGGAGTCGTTCAGCAACCAGGAACAGGATGATCGGCCAACCGACCAGCCAGCCGACCGAAAAAATCAGGCCGTAAAAACCGTTGAAGTACACCAGGGCGGCGATACCCAGGAACGAGGCCGCCGACATATAGTCGCCGGCGATAGCCATGCCATTCTGCAAACCGGTGACGCCGCGGCCGGCGGCATAGAAATCGGTTGCGGTCTTGGTGTGGGTTGCAGCCCAGTAGGTGATGACCAGGGTGATGCCAACAAAGATAAGAAACATGATAATTGCATGCCAGTTGAGTGGCGGTGCCGCCGCCGGAACCGCAGCTGCGGGCGCAGCCGCGGGGGCATCAACGGCATACGATAGCGTGGAGACGAACAGTAGAGAAAGGGTAAGCATTGCTGAATAAACCGTTTTAAATATTTTCATTTGGATGCCTCCCGAACGATTTCTGCAATAATAGGATCGAAGGTCTTGTTTGCGATGTAAACATATATTCCTGTCGTTGCACATGAGGCCACTATTACGCCGAGGCCGAGCAGCATACCCATCGGGATGACGCTGCCGGGGGCAATGGGATTAGTAAGAATATCAGGGGCATACGCAATCATCAGGGTGAAACCGAAATACATAATGCACACAATTGCCGAAAGCGTCCAGCCAAGCGTATTACGTCGATGGACCAATTCAAGGTATTTTGGATTGTTTTGAATATTGCTTGCAATTAATAAAGACATATCTTTCTCCTTTTGGGATGTATTCAAATCTTTTCCCTAACCAGCTTCTTGCACCGTAAACTGTGGGATTTGGTGCCTTAAATCATGACTGTTTGGCTTGCTGCTTATAGCTTTGGCATTTCCTCCTTTCTGTGCGGGGTGGATGCCAGCCGACCCCTTGCCCCTCTCTGCGGGCGGTTAATGGTTAGTTAGACTTGAACTTCGCCTCTATTGCTGAAAACGTGCTGCAAAACCGTTACGCGGGCACATTATGCGTACGCTCGCGTATAGCCAAACTTCATTGAGAGCTGCTCGGCCCCTTCCATCATGCAGGGGATTACCTCTTTTTCAAGGCGATCCTGAAGCATGCGAAAGGATGGCGCCAGCAACGTCAGGGCACCGACAACTTTGCCTGCATAATCGCGAATGACAACCGCCACGGCGCAGATCCCCTCACCCAGCCCGTTAAAATCAACAGCTACGCCCTTCCGGCGGATTTCTTCCAGTTCCTCCTCAAGCTCCTTTGAGTGCTGGATGCCGCGGCGTTTGAAGAGATCAATTGAACTGACCGACTTGATAACCTTACCGGCAGCATTGGATAAAATAGGAAAACGACGTCCGACAAGGTCAACCGCTTTGATCTGCTGAAATGAATCGACCATATCAAGAAACAGCACCTCATCATTGTTCATAACCGTGATATAGACCGCCTCATCCAACTTGCGCACCAGCTCCACCATGATCGGGTGGGCAAGCCTGATGAGATTGTCGCTCTTGAGGATATGCTGAGCCATCTCAAACGCTTGCAGTCCCAAGCAGTAAGTTCCAGTCAAACTATCTCTCTCCACCAGACCTTTGTCTTCTAACGTAGCGAGCAAACGAAAGGCCTTGTTATGACTTAAGTCGAGCTTTTTTTCGATAACCGCAATGGATGGGTTATCTCCGTCCTGAGCAAGAGTTTCAAGCAGGTCAATAGCCTTGATAACCGCTTGAACCGAATACAGACCTTTCTCTCTCATGATTTATACTCCGATTGTATAAATAGCTTAGGTTAGCATCCCTATCTGACGGGGAGCAAAGAGCCAAAAGAGCAATGATACTTAAATATGTGTTCTGTGTTGGGCGTTATAAGAAGCTTTCTGGAGTAATAAAACGGGAGGATCCCTGTTATAGATGTTTTTTTATAAAAATCTAAATCCTGATATTGCCTGCACTGCAGAGAAACCTTGTTCTGGAAAAAGTGCACCCATAACCTTTTCATAGTGAACCTCCGTGCCATCTGCAAAATATTTACTTCGCAATCAATTCAATAAAAATAACTCCTGTGTATATATTAAATTTATAATACAACGTTTCATAATTGTCAATATTATTATTTAAAGTAATATAACAATTTTTATAACTGCATAAACAGGTACTTATAAGATACTACACACGTATTCATGGAAATATTATTCAGTGTATCACTGTTCTATTTTACGATTTATTCTGAATATTCTGCGTTCAATATAACTTTATTTATACTAGTGTTTATTTAATTGTCAAAAAATCAAATTGTAAGTAAAAGCATTTGATGGAAACTGTTAGATTTTGATGTAATCGTAGGGTATCAGGAAAAAGTATGATTATTTCGGTCTTTGTCAAGCGCCAGGGTTATTTTCCAGTGCCTGCGCCAAGTTTATTTTCCAGTTTA
>JABBNX010000241.1 GCA_019352135.1 Pseudomonadota bacterium | reverse complement strand
CGCGTTTTGCAACCGCCTCCGCCTGCCGTCAACGTACCGCACGGCGCTGTCCTGGACGAGCCGCCTACACGGTAAGGCAAACATGTGGGATGGGTTGCGGGATGCGACGAAAATAAAAATGGCCGAGCAGACGATCATGGGGAGCATTGTCACAATTTTACCGCTGGTTGCAGCCGCGGACAAACCGGGCGGTCTGCCGCTGGCCAAGTGGGATGATACTGTCCGTGTTGCCAGGATGAGCACGCGGGAGCTGGGTGTTGATCAGGGCAAACTGGTGAAAATGCCGATTCAAAACCGGGAGGCGTTTATTCTGCAGAAGCGGGTGGAAGCGTTGAGGGAAACCCGGCCACAACTCCTCCGGCCAAATTTTATCATCAATCGGCAGGAATTATAGATTCCTTTTTCCGATAGACCATCCCCTGAAAAATGGCCACGACATCGCCCGCATCATCGGTAATCATGACCGAGTACGAAGCCAGCCTCGGGTTAAGCGCCTGTTCCTTTGCATCTGCATACAGCGTCCCCATCAGGGCGGCTTTCACAAAGTTGACGCTGGTATTGATCCCCATTGCCAGGGTTCCGTGAGAGTTTGACGCAACGGCAAACGCGAAATCGGCCAGGGTAAAGATCGCGCCACCATGAACCGTTTTGGCGCCGTTAAAGTGGAACGGCTGAATCTTCATACAGGCTTTTGCCCACCCGGTACCCGCATCGACAAGCTCGATGCCGGCATGCCGGGCAAACAGGTCATTGGTGGAAAAAAACTGCTTCAGCTCTTGCATGGCACCACTTCCTTATTACATTCATTTTTACATTTCATGCATACTGTCCCGCATGGTACGAACTGCGTACATAGGGGCCGCTCTCCACGTGGCTGAAGCCGATCTCCAGCGCCTGCAGCCGCAGAGACTCAAACAGCTCCGGGCTGACATACTCCTGCACCGGGAAATGCTTCCGGCTGGGGGCCAGATACTGGCCAATGCTGAGATACGCGCACCCGATACCCTGCAGATCGCGTAGCACCTGCAGCACCTCATCTTCTGTTTCCCCCATCCCAAGCATGATGCCGGACTTGGTGCGGATATCCGGGGCCATTTTGGTACACAGGCGCAGCACCTCCAAAGAACAGCCATACTGTGAGCCGTAGCGGATGTGGTAGAGGCGCGGCACCGTTTCAACGTTGTGGGCAATGATATCCGGTCGTGATGCCACGACCGCTTCCAGACTTGCCATGTACCCCTGGAAATCGGGAATCAGCAGTTCAATCCGAGTCGCAGGTGAGACTGTGCGAATGGCCGCCACTGTAGCGGCGTAGATCTCCGCACCGCCATCCGGCAAATCGTCACGGGTCGGGCTGGTGACCACCACATGAGAGAGTTTCAGGCGGCTGACCGCTTCGGCCACCCGTGCCGGCTCATCACCATCGACCGGCAAAGGTTGGGTCTTCTCCACGTTACAGAAACTGCAGAGGCGGGTACAGTTCCGGCCAAGAATCAGAAAGGTAGCCTGGCCGCAGGCGAAACACTCCGATATATTAGGGCAAAGCGCCTGTTGGCAGACCGTATTCAACCGCAATTCACCCAGCAAATTTCGCATCTCGTTCTGATCGCCGGGGTTCACTTTTTTCCTCAGCCATTCCGGTTTTCTCTGAATATTCACTCCCCTGCCCCTCCCAGATTCCACTGTACTGTTGAATACTTGTTCACGAGCAACCGCTCCATATCCGCCCGCTCCAATTCGGACAACGAACCACGCTGCAGTTCAACACCAAGATGCTCGCCGAATGCTGTTGCAAGGCCTGCCTCAAGGCTGCTGATATCTGCGGGAACCCCGCACTCGGCAAGACTCAGCGTACCCGTGACATACTCTGGGGCCTGTTCCCGCATGTATGACAATCCCGTGCCGGCACGGTTGTGCAGCGGGATCGAACCATGCTGAAAGATAACCCCTTTAAGTCTGCGCTGGGCGTTGCCGCCGATCTTGCGACCATGTGCCAGTATATCAAAACTCTCCTTGCCGGCAAAACAAAAGGCGGTGCGTTCGCCCAGGCGCGTCCCTTCAGGCACGACATCGGTTGCGTAGGCGGCATCAATACCCAATGTGCGGTAGAAGGCGAGCAGAAATCCGGTCAGTATGCGAAAGGAATCCTTGATGGATGATGCCGGGGGGATCTGTCCCGGCGCACAGACCAGCGAATAGGTCAGCTCGTCAGCATGGTAGATCACGCCGCCGCCGGTCACCCGCCGCACAACCGCGACGCCGGTGGCCCGGCAACGCTTCAGGTCAAGCACCTCGGCCGCCTTCTGAAAGCGCCCCAGCGACAGCGCCGGAGGGTTCCAACCGTACAGCCGCAGAACCGGCAGGGATAAAG
The DNA here is from genome assembly GCA_019352135.1 of Pseudomonadota bacterium. Taxonomy (GTDB): domain Bacteria; phylum Desulfobacterota; class Desulfuromonadia; order Geobacterales; family Pseudopelobacteraceae; genus JACRCG01. The sequence goes on along the minus strand of JABBNX010000241.1, from coordinate 1,703 downwards.
CGGGATCGAATGAACGCAGCAGCGCCTCATCGATGGCCATGTTCTCCGCTCCGGAGAGCGGTGGGGTATCGATGAAGCGCCAGGTTGCAGGCCGTGTAGTATTCATAAGATTGAAACGCTTACAGGGATTCCAGGCCGAGTTTCTTCAGGCCGGATTTAAACTTTTCGTCGAAGGTGACTACAATAGCACCTTTCACCGCCTTGGCGGTTGCGGCAATAAACGCATCGCCGAAATCCGTAATATTTGCCGGCCAGAAAGAGAGCAGCACGTTGAAATCTGTCTGCTGACACAATTCCACCCCCGGCATGGCGATAAAATCTTTGAGAATCTCATTAATTGTCGTCTTTGGCGTAGCGTAAACCTTGTCCATGACGAACACAAATTCAGTCAATACGAACTGGTGGCATATCAGCGTACACTTAAGGCGGGAAGCTGCTTCAAAAAGCGGGGCAACAATTTCCTGTTGAGCAAAATTTCTGTCTGTGACAAAGGATATGAGCGCGTTGGTATCAATTATGTACTTTTTCACCGATACTTCTCCGTACGCCCCTCTCGCGCCAACTGGATATCAGCGGCGACATCGCCGGCTCCAACCTTCACGCTTCCCTGATAACGGAGGAAGTTATTGTGCACCGGATGAACAACCACCCTCCCTTTTTCCACTATCCACTCCAGGGCATCATTGATGGAAATGCCAAGCTGCTCACGCACCGCTTTAGGAATGGTCGTCTGGTATTTAACTGTCACGGTTGAATTCATAGCACCCTCCAAAATAAAGCTCCTTACAATATAATGATAATGTAAGGAATTTTACTTGTCAAGGCATTGCGTAACTGCAACCTTCGGAAAATATTTGACACCGGAGAGCCCTTCAAAATCATTGTCCTGGGTCCAAAGTACCGCGGCGTGGATCTGTGCCGTTGCCAGGATAATGCTGTCAGCCATCGGTGTTTTCACATCCAGACTCAACTTTGCCGCCAAAAGTGCGATGGACGAGGAGAGGTCAATGACCCGCCCCTGCTGCATCATCGCAACCGCCTGGAGCGCCGCATCCTCCCCCCGCTGACGACATACGACCTTGAACACCTCATACAGGGTTACGGATGGCACCAGCAATTCGGCAACAGTGCCGAGCGGGACCGCGAACCGGTCGGCATTCGGCCCGTCAGCGAAATACTCCAGCCATCCCGAAGAATCCACGATGTTCACAGGCGGTCGTCCTCACGTTTTACTGTTGTGTCGATACCCTTCAAAAACCCACGCATCTCACCGATATCTCTGGTTGGCAGCAACTCAATCCGGTTGCCGTAAGCTATGACCTGCATCATCTGCCCTGGAACGAGATGAAGGCTTTCACGAACATCACTGGGTATGACGACCTGGTATTTGGGGGATAATTTAACGGCTCCCATGGGTTAACTCCTATCGATTATAGTTTTGTTCAACGGTATCATGTTCGATGTTGAAAGAAAAGATCAAACATCAGTAAACCACACCATGCTCCACTCCAAGAAAGAGAAAGCACTCTGAGGACAATCCACCATGGTGCTTTCTCATCAAACAGTATGTCGGGACTCAGATCTGAAGTTTTCATGGGCACAATCCTTTAATAACGTTCACTGCTGTTAAAGAATATTCCTTTTACCTTGAGCCTCTTGCAAAAGTATATTCAGTAATTTGAATACATCACCAAATTCGTTTA
>JABBNX010000240.1 GCA_019352135.1 Pseudomonadota bacterium | reverse complement strand
CGCTGGCTGATTCTCCGCTGACGGCATATCTCAAGGCTCGCGAATGTGATCCGGTTTCAGCTTTCGGCGGTATCGTCGGATTCAATCGTACCGTTGACGCCGCAACCGCAAAAGAGCTGACCTCAACTTTTCTGGAGGCGGTCATTGCCCCCGGTTACAGTGATGAGGCTCTGGATATATTCACCGCGAAAAAGAATGTACGGGTCATGCAGGTTCCGCTTCTTGACAGCTATGTTGCCGGAGGATTCGATCTCAAGCGTGTGACGGGTGGATTGTTGCTGCAAGGCCGGGATCTGGGGATGATTCATGCCCTTGATTGCCGTGTGGTTACCGAGCGGACGCCGACTGCGTCAGAATACGAAGCGCTCGATTTTGCCTGGCGGGTCTGCAAACATGTCAAATCCAATGCCATTGTGTTTTGCAATCGTGATCAGACGGTTGGTATTGGCGCCGGTCAGATGTCTCGTGTGGACTCATCCAAGATTGCCGTTCAAAAGGCGCTGCTCCCTACTCAGGGTACGGTACTGGCTTCGGACGCATTTTTTCCGTTTCGCGACGGGGTTGACGCCGCAGCAGAAGCGGGTGTGACGGCAATCATCCAGACCGGCGGCAGCGTACGCGATGAAGAAGTCATTAAAGCTGCCAATGAGCATGGAATAGCAATGATCTTTACCACCATGCGGCATTTCCGCCACTGAGTCATCGAACGATCAGAACTGAATATAGAGGCGTCTCACTATGAAAATACTTGTAATCGGCGGCGGTGGCCGCGAACATGCCTTGGTCTGGAAAATTTCCCAATCTCCGCTCGTGAGCAAAATCTATTGTGCGCCGGGTAATCCGGGGATGGCGGCGCTGGCTGAGAATCTGCCGATTGCCGTTGATCAGTTGGACAAACTGCTGGCATTTGCCTATGAAAACAAGATCGACTTAACGGTGGTCGGACCTGAACAGCCGCTTTCACTCGGGATCGTCGATCTGTTCGAGTCGCATGGCCTCAAGGTGTTCGGGCCGTCACAAAAAGCCGCTTTTATCGAGGGGAGTAAAGCCTTCTCCAAAGATCTGATGCAGAAGTACAATGTGCCGACCGCTGCCTATGGTGTGTTTACCGACCAAGGGGAGGCTGAAGCATTTATTAATCGTACCGGTGCGCCGATTGTGGTCAAAGCCGATGGTCTGGCGGCTGGTAAGGGAGTCATTATTGCCCGGACGTGCGAGGAAGCGATTTCAGCCGTTCGCGACATGCTGAGCGGCAATGCTTTCGGTAGCGCCGGATCGCGAGTCGTCATCGAAGAGTTCCTGACCGGTGAGGAAGCTTCATTCCTGGTAATCACCGATGGGATAAATGTCATACCGTTGGCCAGCGCCCAGGATCATAAGGCTGTTTTTGACGGTGATCAGGGCCCGAACACGGGCGGTATGGGTGCCTATTCGCCCGCTCCTGTGGTAACGCCGGCCATTCATGAAAAAGCCATGGAACAGGTAATCCGCCCGACAGTGGCCGGCATGGCAGCCGAGGGGCGACCGTATCGCGGGGTATTATATGCCGGGTTGATGGTCAAGGACGGTGAGGTAAAAACTCTTGAGTTCAATGCGCGTTTTGGTGATCCCGAGTGCCAGCCGTTGCTGATGCGGATGAAATCGGACATTGTTCCGGTGTTGCTGGCTGTCGCCAATGGAGATATGTCAAAAGAGGTCATTGAATGGCATGACAAGGCGGCAGTCTGCGTTGTCATGGCTTCTGAAGGGTATCCGGGCGATTACCGGAAGGGTGATGAGATCCAGGGACTGGAACAGGCGGCCGAACTGGATGATGTCTATGTGTTTCACGCCGGCACGGCCGCAAAAGCGGACAAGTGTGTTACAAGCGGCGGACGGGTGCTGGGAGTAACCGCCCTTGGTTCAACCGTTAAAGAAGCAATTGACGGAGCCTACCGGGGTGTGGCATGTATCACCTGGCCCGGTGTCCAGTTTCGCCGCGATATCGGCCGTAAAGCGCTTGATCGCATTTGAGTTACAACTCCTGAATACGTTTGCATATTTTCGAGGATACTAATGGCAACTGATCCACAAGTTTTATTGATTATGGGTAGTGATTCCGATCTTCCGGTGATGCAGGAAGCCGCGGATATCCTTAAAAAGTTCAGCATTCCCTATGAAATGCGGATTTCTTCGGCGCACCGTTCACCGGAACGGACAATGGCGCTGGCTGCAGAAGCGGCCGGTCGTGGTGTGAAAATTATCATTGCCGGAGCCGGGATGGCAGCTCACTTGGCCGGTGTTGTCGCCGCTAAAACCATCCTTCCGGTTATCGGTGTTCCCATGCCGGGAGGTGCCTTGAACGGGGTGGACGCCCTATACTCAACCGTCCAGATGCCAGCCGGCATTCCTGTCGCAACCATGGCAATCGGCAAGTCCGGTGCCAAAAATGCCGCACTGTTTGCTATACAGATCCTGGCTCTTGCAGACCCTCGGCTTTGCAAAGCACTTGTAGGCTATCGTGTTGAAATGGATGCAGAGGTGGAAGCTAAGGACGCTGCCGTGCAGACTTCTTGACCCACAGATTTTAGCTGGGTATGCCAATGGATTGAGTCGCAACTATGTGTGTTTTTTATCCGAAAGGGGAGAAGCAGCAATGAAGAAGATTGTCATTATCTTTTCACTGATAGCTTTTGCAGGATCTGCTCTTGCGGCTGATGTTATCGAAATGAAACGTGGCATAAAGTTTAACCATAAAGAACATCAGGTGAAACTTGGTGGTGCCTGTAATAAGTGCCATGAAAAGGGACCGGGCAAGATTGAAGGGTTTGGCAAGGATTTCGCCCATAAATCCTGTAAAGGCTGTCACGCGGAGATGAAAAAAGGCCCCACTTCCTGCAAAGGGTGCCACAGACCCTAATTTTGTGACAAGTATCGCATTTTGCAGGGGGAATAGTAATGGCTCTTGAGGATGATATTTTTTATCTCAGAAACTATTTCTAGTTGACTTTGCCGGGATCACTATGATACTAAATGGAACGCTTTTGGAACGGAGTACCTAGTACCTGTTTAATTGCTAAGTAAACAGAATCATTCTGTTACGAGTTTTAATTCTGTAATATTTTCATATTGCAGAAATATTCCCCTTTAGCTCAGTTGGTAGAGCAGGTGACTGTTAATCACCTTGTCCGTGGTTCGAGTCCGCGAAGGGGAGCCAATCAAAAACGAGTCTGATTACCTATTAAAGCTGGTAGTCAGACTTGTTTTTTATCAGTTAAATGCGGGAATAACTCAGTGGTAGAGTGTCAGCTTCCCAAGCTGAAGGTCGCGAGTTCGAATCTCGTTTCCCGCTCCAAAAAAAACAATAGGTTACGGCATATTTGCTGTAACCTATTTTGTTATCTGCCTGAAATGTAACCTCTGGTGTAGCGCGGCGTTTTATTTGAGAATAGCTGGCGGTATATTTGATAGTGTAGCGCGGCGTTTTATTTGAGAATAGCTGGCGGTATATTTGATAGCGGTTTTGTATGCCGATTTGTTTCCAATTAAATGACCATTTACATCTTCTTAAACAACCCACCTGGAAGCCGGTCAAAGTCAAACTTCTGCATGTCCCATATTTTGTTTCCAGCCCTTTTTGGGTTCAACCTGTAAAACTGATTTCTCTCTTCAAAGTGCCGCGCTATAGCCTCTTGCATGTCATGGGGCGTGGCATAATCACTATTGCAGATCACTGCCTTTTTCATACCACCAAAAACCGCTTCAATAACGTTCAGAAACTGCGATTTTGAGGGGAGTGGTACCACTTCGATATACGGCGTTTTTGCAGTATTGTTATGTGCTGCAATCCATTCTGTGACCACTTTTGAGTTGTGAACTGACATGGCATCCCATGTGACATAAATGTTTAAGCAATCACTATGGGATAAAACCAAGTCAGTAAAGAAACTTCTCATCGAAAAAGCACTCTTATCAGCAGTGAACCGCCATGTTAGCTGATTTGTTACAGCCTCAAGTGCCGCTATAAATTGGATTTTGCCGCGGCCTTTCTGATTGTGGGTATTCCGGCCCATGCCGACCGCGATTCCGGCGTGATGGCGACCACTGTTCC
>JABBNX010000239.1 GCA_019352135.1 Pseudomonadota bacterium | reverse complement strand
ATCTGTACCGGGTAAATGATGCAGAAGCGGACTTGGCAATTTTGCAACCGGAAGGGTGGTTTAGAAGGATTGCACAGAGAGTTGAAGTATCGACATGTCCACTTCCGGCCGCAGAAGCGCAGCAGAGATATTCCCTGAGCATCTTTCAACATCTGACCATGATGGGACTATTGGCGATGCGGGATGGTGATTTGAATTATGACTTTACTGATCCCTCCGATGTGACAAGTCTATTTGCCCGAGGCCGGGTCTGTCGGAAGCACATGAAAGAACATCTGTTCGGTGATAAAAGCCAGTTAAAACGGCATAAACTTGTGGAAGGAACCAGTGGTGAATTTGGCGAGTCCGTAAGGCTGACTCAGCTTGGCATCAAAGCACTCATCGGCAAACAGCCTGGCACTTGTACAACTCAAGAGCTAAAAAGCAGAGTCAGAAAAAATACTTTCTTCGATTTCGAGGAGCCTAAAGTCAAAAAGGACTCGCTACTGCTGCCATCGGCAGTCATGGAAGCAATCCGGTCAATCATATTCAGTGAATCAAGCGAGGGTAAGCGTATCCGGGGAATATGGCATTCATCGCTTCCTGCAGCCTGGGGTTCGCCGACAGGTAGTACCGTATTATTATATGGCCCACCAGGGACCGGCAAGACACTTACGGCTCAATACCTTGCATCGGAACTCCGAGTCCCGCTTCTCAAGATCGACGCTTCGCGGGTGCTCAGTTGTTGGGTCGGTGAATCAGAACAGCAGGTACGGCGCATTTTCGATGATTACTCCAACATCCAGCAAGAGATGGGGATTTCCCCGGTACTTCTGTTCAATGAAGCTGACCAACTACTTGGCTCCCGAGATGCAGGACAAAACTCGGTCGATAGGATGAACAACAACATGCAGAACCTTTTCCTTGAAGGGCTTGAACGCTTCACCGGAATAATGGTGGCAACAAGTAACCGTAGAGATCTGCTAGATGAAGCATTCAGCAGGCGGTTCACGTACAAACTTGAGTTGCCTGCCCCGGACAAGAGTCTACGGTTTGAATTATGGAAAAGTCATCTACCGCTTCAACGTTTGGCTGAAGATGTTGATATTGGACAACTGTCAGACCTGGGTTTATCCGGTGGTGAAATCCGGCTGGTAATCGAACGTGCAGTACGACTACTGGCTTACCGGGGCATCACCTCTATTGAGCACAAGACTCTGACGGAAATAGCCAAAGAAGAGATAGCAAGCCGAATGAAGCGCAACGGAACAACAGGCAAGATCGGATTTGGAGCAGTAATTTGACCTCGCTTTAGTTCACGGCAGTTCAGCACCTTCCCCCGCAGTTCACATCAATCGACACAACCATGAATAACGATACCAGGACCCAATCCTTGGACGGCCTTCGTCTATTCGCAATTCAACCACACCATATCGCAAGGTGGTGAATCCAATGACGCCACCTTTCTAGGCTGTTACGGCGGTATTCCGTCACATCGTCACAAAAGTATCATCCACATTACCAACACGAAAGGAGAATCACACCATGAGCAACGCATTGACTAAAATAGATTTCGATAAAGAGCAGATGGCCGTAATCGAAACACAGCTTTTTCCCGCAGGAACAACCAAGGCCGAGCAGGCGTACTGCTTATCAGTGGCCAGAGAGTTGTGTCTGAACCCAATCACCAAAGAGATCTTCTTTGTAAGCCGTCGTCAGAAGGTCAACGACAAGTGGGTTACCAAAGTTGATCCACTCGTGGGCAGAGACGGTTTTTTGTCAATCGCTCACAGAACAAACCAGTTTGCCGGTATTGAAACAACAGCCGGAATCCGGGAAGTCCCACAACTGGAGAATGGTCAGTGGGGTTTAAAGCCCCAGCTCGTAACGGAATGTACTGTTTGGCGCAAGGACAGCAGCAAACCTTTTACCGCACAAGTTACTTACAACGAGTACTGCCAGAATACCTCGGAAGGCAAGCCGACCAAGTTCTGGGCCGAGAAACCTGAGACGATGCTCAAGAAAGTTGCCGAGAGTCAGGCACTACGCAAGGCTTTCAATATTCATGGTGTTTACTGCCCTGAAGAGCTTGGAGCCGGTTTCGAACTGGCAAACGGCGAAATCGTTGCTCAGGCAATAGAAACTGACTTCACCAGAGTAGATGCGGACAAATCCCATCTCACTATCGTCAAAAAAGAATCTCCTGTGCCACCAGCAAAGCGAGCCAAGCCGCAACCAGCGCCCCCCAGCGTTCCTTCACAGCCTGCCACTGACGATAAAGGATTGGCCGATCCGTCAGTAATAAATCATCCGCTGGTCATTGATGAAGTTGCGCGACATCTTATCGACCTGCTGGACGGAAAGCATATCTCCTACGAAGTAACCATCAATGGCATTGACGGAATCATCTCCGCCAAGTCGTTCGATGAAAAAGAACTATTAAAATCATCCGGTTTTCGCTGGTCATCCGATACTAAGCGCTGGATCTTCAAATTCAAGAACGAACCGTCTTAATCGTAAGCCCGCTAAACAAAGGGACTGACAAATCATTGATAGTTACAAGTCAGTAAATACGAGGCTTGTACGTTTATAACTACCGTAGTGGTCCTATCCATGCGCCTTGACGGAACTCCAAGAAAGGAATTTACCATGAATCTCATGCCATTTTTCGAGACCGCAGTAGTAGCATTAAACCGCAATAAAGACGCCGAACTGGGTGACCGAACCCAATACATCGGCTCAAGTGACGTTGCCAGTTGCGCCCGGAAAGTAGTTCTGCAGAAGACGCAGCCAGTAACGCCAAGCGTCAGCACCCTGCTTAAATTCTCACGGGGTCATGCTGCCGAGATTCTGATTGAAAACATCTTCAATGCCGCTGGTGTAGCGCATCTGTATGACACACAGGTAGAACTGGAGCACCCTTTCTATCCCTTAAAAGCTCATGTGGACTTCCTCTTCCACTCCGATCTTGATGGCACTCCGGAACATCACATAATCGAGGTTAAATCGGTCAGTGGAATTCCTGATGAAATTTATCCGCAATGGAGCGACCAGCTTTCCTTCCAACTTGGCCTGCTGCACATAAAGTACCCTAAAGAAAAGGTGGGTGGCTCCATACTTGCCATTGATCTGAACGCAGGCAAGATGCATCAGTTCAATGGTTTTTCGTACAATGATTCCGTATTCAATTATCTCTCCTGCCGCGCCCTGTACCTTCTGGACTGTCTTGAGGAAAAGGATGAAGCACGCACGTCAGTCTCACATACCTGTTCCTACTGTGCATACCGCACCGATTGCCCCGCCATGGCATTACCCAAAGTACAGTTGCCACCGGAAATAGAAGCTCTGGCATGTAAGTACGCGGAACTGAATAGCACTAAAAGCCAGTCTGAGAAAGAGATGAAAAGTATCAGGCAGGAACTGATGGACTTTACCGGCCCGGCCTTTAAAGGCTCCTCAGATACGGTGAACCTGATTGTTTCATCCGTTGCATCCAGCCAGGTCGTTGATGCAGACCTGCTCCTGAAACAGTATCCGGATATTTATACTGAGGTGTTAAAGGAACGTGCCGGATATACAAAACTCGAATGCAAGCCGGTCAAAACGGCAACCGCTTAATTTTACTCACTTCATCACAACTACATAAACGCTCTTGTTCCCTAGGTTCAAGGGCGTTTTCTATTGGAGGTTACATGCGAAAATATAGCTCAGGTCTTATCGGACTCGATGTAAAGCCACGCAGAAGAGTTGCCCAGAGAAACCGCTACAGAGATCCGTACAGTCGGTGGTTGTTCCCGGCAGTACTTGCCCTGGTTACAAACAAATACACCGAGCACAGATAGGGTTTGAGACCCCTATTTGTGTTTCTAAAGGAGAAACCATACTCATGGATACTAAATCACGAGAAATGACCGGACTGATCCCGGCCAACTACACCGTACAGGAAGTGTTCGGCTTTCCGTCGCAACTGCCACTCGCAGGTTTTGTTGCGGGTCATCCACTGGTCCCGAAGACAACACCCGGTTATGTGTGGGACGCCAAGATAGCAAAAGACTTCATCGAATGGCTGACGGAACCAAACCCGGACCCATTATGGATAAGTGGACCTACGG
>JABBNX010000042.1 GCA_019352135.1 Pseudomonadota bacterium | reverse complement strand
GCTGGCGCAGTCCGGCGATGATTTCATCGCCATCGCTACGGTCAACCGCTTCGCCCAGCGGGCAACTGAGAAGATAGGAGATGTGGTCTCGCGATTTGAGTGTCAGATCGAGTAGCCGTTTGGTGACAGTCATCTTGCCGTTACGCACCATGTCGAAAACAGTTTCAACCTCATGAGTAAAAGAGGCAATTTCGTCGAAACCGAACATGGCCCCTGAACCCTTGATGGTGTGCATGGCCCGGAAAACGCGATTGATCAGATCATCATCATCCGGCGTTTCTTCAAGATCGAGCAGCGATGTTTCCAGTTCGGCCAGCAGTTCACCGGCTTCATCGCGATAGGTTGCAATTGCTTCTTCCATCATAGGTGACACCTCTAAAGTCTAATTTTGCATTTTGTATTTTAAATTTTGGATTAAATTCAAAATAAAGAATTCAAAATTCAAAATTGCTTCTAGCCCAGTACTTTCTTTATTACCGCAATCAACTGCTCCGGCTTAAACGGTTTGACGATCCAACCAGTGGCGCCTGCGGCTTTGCCCTCGCCTTTCCGTGTATCGTTTGACTCGGTAGTCAGCATGACAATCGGAATGAATTTGTTGAGGGTTCCGGCACGAACACCTTTAATGAGGCCGATGCCATCCATGTTGGGCATATTCAGGTCGGTCAGCAGCATATCCACTTTTTGTGTGTTCAGTTTATTAAGGGCATCCCGGCCATCAACCGCCTCAACCACTTCGTAGCCGTTCTGCTTGAGGGTAAATGCCACCATCTGTCGCACACTGGCCGAATCATCAGCCGTCATAATTACTTTTGCCATTAGTTACCTCCTCCAAACCATACACACGTTGAATTGTTGTTATACTTGCAAACCGCGTTACGCTCTGCGCCGCTGCTGGTGATTATTTCTGCAAGAGCCCGGGGCTGCGGACCGCGATACGAAAATACGTTGCCGCCCTGCGCGGCGCTCTTGCAAGCCGAACAGAGAACCTGCACGCCGGTTATGTCAATTTCAACCGCGGGCTCAAACTCGAGCGCTACGTTTTTTGACGCTTCCAGTGCTTCGCGGACGATACGCGAAAATTCAGCGGCGGTTTCAATCGTCAGGCGGTCACCGCTGGTGATTATGATTTCGCCGTTTTCACGGACTGAACTGTTAAGTGGCATGCGTTATCTCCCGTTAAAACAAATCTACGTTATCACCAAATTCCGAATCATCCGGACTGCTCTGCGTCACACTCTGGACGGCAACGGCGCTCTGACCACTGCGCTTACGGGCAAGCGCTTCGTGGATATGCCGTTCACTCTCCATGGTGTAATGCTCTTCCATGTGCCGCAGGTTCTCCTTGAACTCGCTGCTGGCCGGTTCAATCTGACGTGATCGGGCAACAATCAGCTCAAGAGAAGCAAGAACACCATCAGCCATCGCCTGTGTCCGTTCATGAACATCAACGCCGGCCGTGGTCTCTTCGACATCCTGGGTCAGGGCGAATACCCGTTCATTCAGACCGGACAGAACCGCACGCATCTCCGTATTCATTTCACCCATCGTGCCGAGGATCAGCTTCAACTCGTCCTGCATCGAAAGTATACCGGCGCCAAGCTGATCCTCTTCGTTTTCCCCGTCGACCAGCAGATGCGCCGTTACCGCATGTATACCGGTCAGGGTCTCGGCAACCGCATCGGTCTGCCGGATCGCCTCGTCCGAAAGCCGCTTGATCGCTTCGGCCAGCACCCCCAGGGCAGCCCCGTCCGGACCGGTCAGTGCCGCCTTGACCTGGGAATTGAGGGCGATCAGATCGATTTCGGAACCGATTGCCTCAATGTCGGTAACAAAGGAGGCTATTTCATTAATCGTTTGTGCCACCTTTTTCATGGTCGCGGACATATTCCGGTCAGCAGTGGCACACGACGTCAGCACGGCGGTTACCGCAGCCATCCCCTGGCTCATGACATCCACAAACGAAGAGCCGTTTGCATCGGCCGCACCGGTAACAGTAATCGTTTCCTGCGCAATCACTGATTGTTTTCGGGCTACTTCGCGCAGGTTGTCAACGATGGTGCCAACGGCTGTGTACAGTTCATTCGAAGCAAAACGGAGTTGGGCCTCCTGGAGTTCGCAGACATCGCCGGCTTCGACGATCACTTTACGGTGGCTGGTGGTATCCGCCCCGGACACCTTTGAATCAGCCAGCTCGCCTGCCAGACGTTCAAGTGCTTCCACGACGTGCTCAAGTTTTTGGCGGGTCATGTCATGCATCTGCATGGAAGAGACAACTTCACTGATGCTGTCCGTAACCTCGGCCGATATGGTTGATACGGTTGCGCCGAACTCTGTGCAGCGCGCATTGACCGCAACAAGTTCCGTAAGGTTGGCAGAGGTATCTTTCAGCGTTGCCGACACCGTGACGTCCTGTTTGGTTTCTGTCGCACGGACAACAGCCAGATTGTTGGTAATCAAGGTCGCGAGCAGTTGGCGATGCGCCAGAATTGCGGCCGATTTTTCATTGACTTGATACGACAGTTTTTCGACATCCATGGCAAGGTTGACAAAGCCGCTGCCAAGTTCGCCCAGGCGGGAGCTTTCGATTTTGGTGGAAATGCTCAGCATCCGAAGCGTTTTATTCATTTTCTGGAAGCCTTGCATCGGTTCGGAAAGCTTGTCCAGGAGGGTCTGAACCTGCTCCAGGGTAGTGCAGCTTTCACTGCTGCGAACCCGGGCGTTGGCCAGATATGTTTCCATATCAGCCATCATCTGCTGCAGCCGGGATGTCAATGAAACAACATTCTCACCGGAAACGACAGAGACCAGCTGATTAGCCATGCCGGATATCTCCGCCGAGCGTTGATAGAATGATTGCAGTCGGGAGCCGATCTGCAGAAACTCGTCTTCAGTTGTACCGGCCATCCGCCGCAGTGTCTCGATTGCTGGTACAATACTGTCCCGCCAGCCAGCAAGCTGATTATCGTTTTCACGCTGTGAATTAATTTGAAACGTCATTTGATTATTCCGCCTGTTGTAACAGATTGAGTTTGCGCAACTCGGTTGCCAGCTTGAATCTGCTGAGTGGCTTGATGATAAAGGAGTCTGCCTCGCATTCGTTAAAAGACTTGATAACCGTGTGCGGGTCGTCGAGGGCGGTGGTCATGACTACTTTTACCGCAAGAGCATGCGGGATTTCCATTTTCCGCTCCAGAGTGCGAATGCACTGCAACGCTTCCAGTCCGTCGACAACCGGCATCATGATATCCATAAAAATTACGTCGTAGGGGCGCTTCGACTCATGTGCCAGCTGAAATGAGTCAATTGCTTCCTGGCCGTTCACAGCGATGTCGCAGTCAAACTGTGGAGGAAGAAGCTCCTTTAAAATACGGCGGGACAGCAGATGATCCTCAGCAATTAAACATTTCACAGGAGTTCTCCTTCTATGTGTGGCGTATTGATTTTAAAGGTGACGTTAAAACGGCTGCCACCGGCAGGCACATGTTCGGCCCACAGATGGCCGTTCAACAGCAAGGCATTCTGGCGGGCAATAGCGAGTCCAAGCCCTACCCCTTCATGGCGGCGGGTAAACGAGCCGTCCCCCTGCACAAACGGTTCAAATATTTTCTCCAGCATGCCATCCGGAATCCCGATGCCGCTGTCCGTAAGCGTACAAAAAAGCGATTCACCTTCATCGTCAGAACATATACGGGAGACCGTCAGCGACACCGCGCCATGGTCGGTAAACTTGAGTGCATTACCGAGCAGAATTTCAAACAAGCGGCAGAGTTTTTCCCAATTGGTCCAGATATGGCGTTGCAGATCATCGGCTATCTGCAGCGAAAGGGTAAGCCCTTTGCGATTAAAGAGAGGGCGATGGTCCTCAATGATTGCGTGCAGAAAAGAGTGCAGGTTTATAAGATCGTGGCACAGCGCTCCGCCACCCGGCACCGCTTGGGTATTAAACGACAGCAATTGATCGATCAGCGTCACCATGTTGTCCGCCGACTGACGCGCCATCGTCAGATATTCTGCAGCCGCCCCGCTCAGCTCCTCTTCAGCCAGCAGCTCGAGTGAACCAACCACACCATTCATTGGCGTGCGCATTTCGTGGGAGACCGTCGACATGAACGTGCTTTTATCGGTGGCTGCTTGCTGCAGAGCTGTTCTGGCATAATCAAGCTCGGCCAGGGACTCCTTCAGTTCTGCAGTTCGCCGGGCCACCGTTTCTTCAAGTTCGGCGCGATAGTTTTTTTCCAACCGCTGCAGTTTTGAGTAATTTACCGCCCGTTCAACGATTTTATGTATATGATCAACGTTGAAGGGTTTGCAGACGAAGTCAAAAACACCATTTTTGATGGCATTGACGGCCATCTGTATTTGTGCATGACCGGTCATCAGAACAACCGGAAGATCCGGCCAGGATTCGTGAATCCGCCCCAAAAAGGTAATCCCATCCTCACCTGGCATCATTACATCGCTGATAACAGCATCAAACTGTTCCAGTGCCAGTAGCTGTGAAGCTTCAGCGGCATCACCGGCACAGGTAACGCAAAAGCCGTGCTTCTGAAAGCAGAGCGACAGCATCTTGCAGATTCCAGGCTCGTCATCCACAATCAGAATATGGGGTGTCGTTTGCATGAATTCGGACATAGTTCCATCCCGTACCGTCAGGATTATTTAAAATCCTTTTTTGTCGAAATAACAAAATCCCGCTGGGCAGCATCCTTCTGGTGGCAGCCAAAGCAGATGGTGACCGGATCAAGACCGCTCGGCTTGCCATCAACACCAAAACCGGCAAAAAGCCAGCCGCCGGTTGCCGTCTGGCGCTTGTCCTTCCGCATCAGCACAATCATGTTTTTAGGACCGTCAACAGCCGGGTTGCCCTTGATCGTAAAAGATTCAACAACAATGCGGCTCCCTTCGGCAAATCTGTTCCCTGCCAAATACCCTCTCTGCGCTTTTTTGTCGGCATAGATGTAATGAATGCCATAAAAGAGTGAACTTTTGTCGGTAACAATCTTGCGCTCGCTTTTCTTCCACGCAGTGTACCCCTTGGGAAGTACGGTGGAAGCTGCTTCAGATGTCGCGGCAGAAAAACAAAGAAACAAAACTGACAACAAGACAACGACTGATTTCATACTGGTGTGCCTCCGGGAAGATTTTTGCTGGACACTATACCATCCCTGGAGTTCTTGTCACTAACCGATATAGCGGCAGAACCGGAAATGTGCTGAGGGTTCACGGTACAATTATTCTTCTGATCCCGCGTGAAGGCACTTGCCAGTCGGTCTGACAAAGCCGCCGCGTGCTCGGCAGAAGCACGGATCAGTGCGACGTAATGCAGAAGTTCACCATTGGCAGGATCATCCATGTCGATCAGCGAACAGGCTCCGAGAAGTGTCGTCAGAATATTATTAAAATCATCCGCCATCCTGCACGCCAGTACGTCAATTGTTTCCGGATCCGGTATAGCTGGATTTGTTGGAACGGTATGTTTACTGCTTGGTTTTTTCATGGCAAGATCACAGATTACACAGGTTAAGATCAACATCCCTTCCCGGCACGGGAAGGGATGTTGTGTAGACATATTTAATTTTAATACTTTTCAAATGCTTCATCCAAGTCGTCAGCTCCGCCATGCCCGAGTTCAATGTTGACTCCGCCGGTTTTATTAACACTCGCGCCTGCTTTTGCTGTTTTGTGCGTCGTCACTCGGGCTGTAGTAGTGCGGTTTGAGGCAATCTGTTTTGTAACGGCACGAGCCGGTGCTGGCAGAGCCCGGCGCTGACCGGTATCAAGTGTAAAAAATGCTATGGTCGCTTTCAGTTGTTCCGCTTGGCTCGAAAGTTCTTCAGTGGTAGATGCCATTTCTTCCGCGGCACTGGCATTCTGCTGGATGACTTGATCAAGCTGCTGGATGGCCTTGTTGATCTGTTCGGCACCCGTATCCTGTTCTTTGCTGGAAGCGCTGATTTCCTGCACCAGTTCGGCCGTTTTCTGAATATCCGGTAACATACGGTTAAGCATATCACCAGCCTGCTCGGCAATGGCGACGCTGCTGGTGGAAAGCTGACTTATTTCACCGGCGGCAGATTGACTCCGCTCGGCAAGCTTTCGTACTTCTGATGCGACAACCGCAAAGCCTTTGCCATGTTCACCGGCGCGGGCAGCTTCGATAGCGGCATTTAAAGCCAGCAGATTGGTCTGACGGGCAATTTCTTCGATAATGGATATCTTGGTGGCAATCTGTTTCATGGCCGAGACGGTTTCGTTGACCGCTTTTCCACCTTCTTTGGCGTCAGTCGCTGATTTCATGGCGATCTTCTCAGTCTGCATGGCATTGTCGGTGTTCTGACGAATGCTGGAGGCCATCTCTTCCATGCTTGACGAGACTTCCTCGGCAGATGCGGCCTGTTCGGTGGCACCCTGCGACATCTGCTGGGCGGTGGCGGACATCTCCTGGCCACCGGCGGCGACGTTGTCGGCGGCGGTCTGGACTTCCATGACGACTTCCTTGAGTTTGGTTACCATGGTGGCAAGGGATTCCATCAAGTCATCATTATCACTTCGTTTTTTGAGTTCCACCATCAGATTTCCCTGGGCAACCTGCTTGGCAGCGTCGGTAATCCCTTTCAGGGCAACGATGTTCTGCCTGAGTGAGCTATTGATCTGTTCGAAATTTTTGGAAATCGTCAGGGTGTCTTCATCGCTTGCAGCAACTACCATGTTGGCGTTCAGGTCGCCAATCGACAGATTCTCAAGATTGACGAGCAATTTGCCAACTTCATCACTTTGGAATTGAGCCTGTTTGTCGGCGATACGAGCCGCCTTCTTGACGGCGGTCTGGTCCGAAACAACCTCAAAAGCGGCGATGATGGCGCCGTTGTCATCCTTGATCGGAACACCGGTGTAGTCGATATCAAGATTGAGAGAACCGGGATGGGCATCGGTAGCGCTGTTTGAAAGCTGCCCGGTGGTCATGGCCCGTTGGCAGGCACATTTATCGGTTTTGCAGTCTGATGTGCGGAAATGGTCATAACATTTGGTGCCGGAGACCTGCTGCTGAGTCCTGCCGCCGACATCGGCGCCCAGTTTGTTCATGTAGAGTACATTGAAGTCACGGTCGATGAGCATAGCTGGCGCCGGCATAACGTCAAGCAATCCAACCAAGCGGCCGATGGTGTTATTGACCCCGGCCACGATCGTGCTGAAGTCACCTTGATGTTTGGAAACATCAGCGCGAGTGTTCAACCGACCTTCCATGGCCGCCTTGGCCAATAGATCGGTATCAGCGACAAGCGCCTTGATCGTATCAACCATCTTCTTCATGGCGGCCATGACGCTGGTTGTATCGCCGGCTGCAAGCGTAATCTCCCGGCTCAGGTCGCCCACTGCGACAAGATTTGCCACCTCACCAACCTCTTTCGGGTCAGCGCCCAGCTGGCGCAACACCATCCGGGTCAGGAAGATGGCGGTAAAAATGGCCAGGATCACGGCCAACGCCCCCAGACCCAACATCACGTTTTTGGAGTTCTGATAGGTTGCAGTAGCTTCTTCGTGACGCATATTGTTGCGTTCGATATTGTGGTCAATCAGGGCCTGTATTGTTTCCATTACTTTGCGTTCAGCCGGGGCAGCCTCTTTGTTCAAGAGGGTTGCGGCTTCTGCATCCTTATTGGCAATACCCAGTTCAATCACTTTCGAGTTCAGTGCCTTGTATTTTTCAATGGCATCTTTCAAGGTATTGATGAGATCCCATGATTTTGTGTCTGTTTTGTTGGTCATCTCCTCAACTTTTTTGAAGCTTTTAGCATACTCTTCGCGGGACTTGGTAATCCGTTGGCTGTACTCCTGTTTTTTTTGTGGGTCGTTATTGACTATGATATTACGGACATTCATGCCAATGTTGCCGATGTCATACCGCATATCATTCATCGCATCGAGACGTACCAAGTTGACCGTGACGATCTGTTCCAGATTACTGTCGAGCGCCGACAGTCCCCTGACCCCGATACCGGTCAGCACCAGCAAGAGGACCGTCACTACTCCAAACCCAAGCATCAGACGTTTACTTAACCTCATGTTATTAAGCCAGTTCATACTTTTCCTCCTTGAATTTATGGTACGTCTTGTTTTTTTAATACATCACGAATTCTTTTTACTAACTCTGCACAGCAGCCAGTTCAGCGCCGGAAAAAACCTTGTCGATATCGAGAATCATAACAAAACGCCCGTCATGCTTTCCCATCCCCTTGATAAACTCGGTATTGAGATGCGTGCCGATGTGCGGCGCTGCTTCGATCTGCGACGACTCCATCTCGATCACCTCCTGAACGCTGTCGGCCAACGCACCCAGTATGGTGGTCTCGCCATCCATCGTCACTTCAACTACGATGATGCAGGTGTTGACAGTCTGGGCGGTTTCCTGCATGCCGAACTTCAACCGCAGATCGATCACCGGCGCCACGCAGCCGCGCAGATTGATGACACCGCGCATAAAATCCGGTACCTGCGGCACCTTGGTGATACTCGGCATCTCCAGAATTTCCCGCACCCTGGCAACGTCGACGGCAAACACCTCGTCAGCCAGCGTAAAGGTCAGATACTGGGTCGTCTGTAACTCTTCAGCCATCGTATTCCTCCCCGATTCAGCCTTGATAAATATAAAAATCATCAATGTGTTTACATCAACTGTGCCAAGAGATGAAATGACGAACAAATGTGAATTATAGCAGGGGAGATCGGGGAGTAGCGGAGCGGGGTACTGTACGTGGTGGTGTTTCGGTAGCGTAACATGTTACGTTTCCATGAGACATGTTACGCTATATTGTGTCACATGTTACACATAGACAAAGATGATTAATTGTGGCAGCGAGGTTTCATTCACCAGAAGACGTCGTTCATTTTGCAAAAGATTATCGGGATGCCAGTTTCTGTTCCCGGACGAAGGTCAACTCTATATCTGTGGCTTTGATATCCAGGCTGGTCATTGACAGAAAACGAAGTCCCCCGTCGATACTGTTTTCAATAACAGAGATCGGTTCATCTTTTTCTTCGTTAATCTCTTCAGTGGCGCCGCCAACGATCAGCTGTACGTTCTCATATATTACCGACTTTGCATTGATCTTGGCATTTGCTGCTACATCAGTTTTGCCTCGAATAGTCATGATGTCATTAGTTAATGTTGCAGATCTACTCCGCAACTCTTCAATTTCAGCCTGCGATTGGGACTTTTTCATTTTGTTCTGCGCTTCAGTCAACGCCGAGAACAAATTTTCCAGCAGTTCAACATCATGGTAATCTACTCCGGCGTGCAATTTTGTATGCACAGATGCTGCCGATCCGAACTTCTTGGCTTCTATTCCGCCACGCGCAATGCATGAACCGCCAGAAATGGCTCCCTTGTCAACGACAACTCGCCCGAGCGCCCTGATGGTACAATTATGGATTTCAACATCGACAATGACATCGCCGGCGCACTCAACAACTGCATCATGAATAAAATGAGCCCGCAACGTTCCGCCACACGTAATGCGCCCCTTCTCCTGACCATCCATACCGCAGAAGGTGACATCACCATCACTGACGATACTGCAGGCTCCAATATTTCCGGTGACCGTCAAACCTTTGGACGCCGTAATGTCGAAATTGTCCAGCACATCGCCCCGCACTTCAACGACACCTTTAAAATTGATAGAACCGATCCTGAAGTTGACATCGCCCTTGACAACGTACTCTTCTTCAACGGAAATTTCTCCGGAAGATTGGCAGAGGCGACCGGTGGCAGCAGCTATCAGAGTAGCCCCGTTCTCCTCAACACGAATATTTTTGCCAAAAGTCATATGTAACGGCTTGCCGGGTTGCGCAGGAATCGGCATCCCCATGATGTTTCGGCCCGGAATGCCGGGTTCGGCCGGAATAATATGGCCAATTTCATCACCGGTAGATACATTTATGAAAGATTGAACAATATGCATATCAATATTTGTCACGGTTTCATCGCCACTGCGGACTGCTGCAGAAGGCTGCACAGATAGCGAAATGTATGCATCGGCCCCGGCAACCGGAGCTGTTCCGGAAGCCAGAAGTACATCGATTTGCTGTCGACCGGCGGCAGCCTTGAGAACAAAATCATCGAAGACCAGTTGATCGATTCCCTCCCGGACATTGTACTGCTTCAGGAAGACGGCCAATTCGTCGCGGGTTATCATGGAGCCCTGCTCGCGCGGAACATAACTGCACCGGCACTCCAGGTAATTGTCCGGTATTCGCAGATACAGACTGTAGCCAAGCTTTTTAATTTCATTGCCGCCAGGGGTAGGCGCAGTAGACGGTACCGGCTCGGGCTGATCTGTCATGGGTTTCTCCTTGCTGTCATGCGACATCAATAAAAAATAGTGCCATTCGAACTTCCCCCTTCCGCCAGGGGAACGGGAATAAACAAACTATTCCGAACCTTCCAGCTGGCGGTAGAGTGTCATGCGGCTGATGCCGAGCAACCGGGCAGCGCGGGCCTTATTGCCGCCAGATGTTGACAACGCCTCTGCAAGGGACAGTTTTGCGGCAGGAGTTGAGGGAAGTGAATGGAAATGATTATTCTTGGAAGCGATAGGGTGCGATATGCTTCCCAGCTGATCTTGCGGCAGATCGCTGACGGTAATAATTGTAGTTTTACAGAGGATGCAGGCATGTTCGATGGCATGTTCCAGCTCGCGAACATTACCGGGCCAACTGAAAGTGCGAAAAAGGGACATGACATCGTCCGAAACGCCAGTGACAGCCTTGGACAGCTTGTTGTTAAAGTAGGCAATAAAGTGGGTAACCAGCAGTTCAAGGTCATCAAGCCGCTCCCGCAATGGCGGCAGGTTGAGGCGAATAACATTAAGACGGTAATACAGATCCTGACGAAAGGTGCCCTGGCTGACCATATCTGCCAGACTCTGGTTGGTGGCGGCGACGATACGCACGTCTACCTTAATTGAGGATGACTCCCCCACCCGCTCAAATTCGCTTTCCTGCAGCACACGCAGTAAACGCATCTGAATCGCGGGAGAGATATCCCCGATTTCATCCAAAAAGAGCGTGCCGCCATGCGCCTTCTGAAAACGCCCGACTTTATCTGCTACGGCGCCGGTAAAAGCACCGCGAACATGACCGAACAGCTCACTTTCCAAAAGATGTTCCGATAGCGCCGAACAGTTAACCTTTACAAACGGCGCCCGTGAGCGCACACCACTGTCATGAAGCGCCGCCGCAACCAGCTCCTTGCCGGTACCGCTCTCTCCGTTGATCAGAACGGTGGTGGGAACGTCTGCAAGGGACTCAATAAGTCTGTAGACCCGCTGCATCGGAGCAGAAGCGCCAATAATGCCGTGAAACCTCCCTCGATTCCGGAGGGAACGCTCCAACTCCACCAACTCGGTTTCATCACGGATAACTGCCACTGCTCCGTTAAGTGTGCCATCAGATTCAGCAACCGGCGTTGCCGTCAAGCTGACGATGCGTGTCTTCCCGGAAAGGGCGCGGCACTCAATTCGCCGGAGTGCCCGGGGAGCATTGTTATTAAGAGAATCCAGCAGTGCAATCAGGCATTTGCCACCACATCCAAGTTGAATGCCTACGGCATCGCTTCCGATCAGATCATGGCGATATCCACAGATCCGTTCTGCCGTCGCATTAAACTGCGCCAGACGCCCATCCCGGTCTATCATGACAATACTGTCGGTGACGGTCCGAAGAATTGCATCCATATTGGCACGATACCGTTCCCGCTCATCATTGAGCGCCTTCGTACCCAAAGCATGACGTGTCACCGCAATCAGCGTTTCGTAGCGCACCGGCTTGGTAATATAGTCAAACGCCCCCAACCGTACCGCCTCGGCAGCCGACTCAACCTGCGGACAACCGGTAAACATAACCACCTGCGTAGCGTGTGCTGAATCTTTTATCTCGCGCAGCAGATCGAGGCCACTCTCTCCGGCAAGCATAATGTCGATAAAAGCCAGATCATACTGAGTTGTCTGCAGATAACCCCTGGCTGCTGCAAGACCCGCAGCAGCATCGACCAGATACCCCTCTTTTTTCAACAGGGTGCCCAGTGTAAAGCAGATACCCTCCTCGTCATCGACAAGCAGAATGCGCTGTTTCGGTTGCTGCATCGACACAGATGCCACTCCTCTCGTTTTTCATGATATTAGTAAAAGGTGTCCCAGCAATTGAGGCTTCAAGCAATGGCCTGTCAGGATAATAGTACACATTGATTGCTGCGTGAAAGAATTAAATTGATTCCGAACAATATTGACCTGACAGGCAGAGTAAGGTACTTTAACTCGCAGATTGACAGAAGGAAGGAAGACCCCACTATGCAACGCCCATCCTGGGATCAGTATTTCATCGACATCACCCGCTTGGTAGCAACCCGTTCAACCTGTATGAGGCGTCAGGTTGGTGCCATTCTGGTTAAAGATCGCAACATTCTGGCTACCGGCTATAATGGTGTTCCGTCCGGCATAAGCCATTGCGACGTGGTCGGCTGCCTGCGGGAGCGCCTTAACGTCCCCTCCGGCGAACGCCATGAGCTCTGCCGAGGGCTGCATGCCGAGCAGAACGCTATCATTCAAGCCGCACGACACGGCATCAATATCGACGGCTCAACCCTGTACTGCACTACCATGCCCTGTATTATCTGCACCAAAATGTTGATTAATGCCGGAATTTCAACGATTATCTATGCCGAGGGATATGCGGATGATCTGGCTCGCGAAATGCTCGCTGAAACCGGCATCTCTATCAAGCACTTTACCCTGGAAAACTCGGAGCAGACAGCGTGAAATGCCCCTTCTGCAATAATCTGGACAGCAAGGTTGTCGATTCTCGTCCCGACAAGGGTGGTTCTGCCATACGACGGCGCCGCGAATGCGAGCAGTGCAACAAACGGTTTACTACCTTCGAGCGAATTGAGGAAATGCTTCCACAGGTCTGCAAGAAGGATGGTCGCCGTGAACCATTTGATCGTATGAAGATCATCAATGGCATTCTCAAGGCCTGTGAAAAACGGCCGATCTCCAAGACGGACATTGAACAGTTGGTTGACCGGCTGGAGACGCGGCTGCAGGAATCAACAGAGAGGGAAATTTCAACCACAACCATCGGTGAATGGATCATGAAAGAACTGCACGATATGGATGAAGTTGCCTATGTCCGTTTCGCCTCGGTTTATCGCTCGTTCAGGGATATCAGCGAGTTTATGCAGGAATTGCAGGAACTACTCAAAAAATGACCGCCACCGACGCCACATATATGAAACGTGCCTTGACACTGGCAAAAAAAGGGGCCGGCACAACGTACCCGAATCCGGCAGTCGGATGCGTAATTGTAAAAAATGGAACCATTATCGGAGAAGGATGGCACAAACGGGCCGGCGGACACCATGCCGAAATTCACGCTTTGGAAATGGCCGGCAAGCTGGCACTCGGAGCAGATGTCTACGTAACGCTGGAACCCTGCAGCCACACCGGCAAGACACCTCCCTGCAGCGAAGCGCTGATCCGGGCAGGAGTCAAACGGGTTGTGGCCGGCATGAGCGATCCGAATCCTCAGGTTAATGGTGGTGGATTACGGGCTCTGCAGCAGGCCGGCATAGAAACGCTCTGTGGGGTACGGGAGGATGAGTGCCGTGCCATCAATCGCCCCTTCCTCAAGTTCATTACAACCGGACACCCGTATGTAACCTATAAATGCGCCATGACCCTGGATGGCAAGATAGCAAGCGCCACAGGTGAGTCGCGCTGGATCAGCTGCGAGGAGTCACGCAAAGTCGTGCACCGCATGCGGGCCGGCAGCAACGCGATCATGGTCGGTGTTGATACCATTATCGCGGACAACCCGCAGCTGACCGTCCGGCATGTCAAAGGTCGCGATCCGCTCAGAATAATTGTCGACAGTCATTTGCGTACGCCGGAAAGCGTTGCAGTATTAAGTAGCCAAATGGCTTCAGGGACCGTGATTGCCACCACCGAGACAAACCCGAAGGTTCATGCCCGGTATCTGAAAAGCGGTGCCCGCATTTTGGTCTGCAGTGCGGATGAGGGCAAAGTCGATCTGCGCAATCTCTGGAGTAAACTGGGGAGTCTCGGCATTCAATCTCTCCTTATTGAAGGTGGAAGCCATCTTGCCGGTGAAGCCCTCAAACACGGGCTGATTGATGAATGTGTATTCTTTTATGCACCCAAGGTGCTCGGAAGTGACGGATTTTCACCTTTTGCGTTCACCGGTATTACCGATATGAATCGTTCTATACCTTTTCGCGATCTCAGCATGCGGCGCGTTGGCACTGACATTATGGTTACCGCGCTGCCGGAGAACACATGTTTACTGGACTGATTGAAGATACAGGCCGGGTGGCCTCCTTTCACCGTCGCGGTGAAGCTGGTGTTTTGACCGTGGAAACAGCTCTGCCAACAACTGATATTGCCATCGGTGATTCGGTTGCTGTCAATGGAGCATGCCTGACCGTAACCGGCAGGAGCGTCCGCACCCTGACCTTCGACGTTTCTCCTGAAAGCATTTCCCGCACATTAATCGGGAAACTGGGCAGCGGCAACCGTGTCAATCTGGAGCGCGCCCTCAGACTCGGTGACCGCCTGGGGGGACATATCGTCAGTGGCCACGTTGACTGTGTAGGACAACTGATCCGCTCTGAAAGCAGTGCAGGCAATCACCAGCTGCAGTTCACTCTACCACCTGAACATGCCCGATATCTGGTGGAGAAGGGTTCCGTAACGATTGACGGGATCAGCCTGACAGTTAATGCGGTTTCTCAGAATGGCTTTTCAGTGAACATCATCCCGCATACATATGCCAATACGACACTCGAGCAGCTCAGGGTTGGTGACAACGCCAATATAGAAACCGATATTATCGGAAAGTACGTGGAACGCCTGACGTCCCCCTGGAAGTCCGGAGGCGGATTGAGTATGAAGACACTTGCAGAAAATGGGTTTATATAACGAGGAAAGGTGCACTATGTCCGTAGCAACTATTGAAGAAGCAATCGAAGACATTCGCCAGGGGAAGATGGTCATCCTGGTAGATGATGAGGATCGTGAGAACGAAGGGGACCTGACTCTGGCGGCCGAGGCGGCCACACCGGAGAACATCAATTTCATGGCAAAACATGGTCGTGGCCTGATCTGCCTTACGTTGACGGCCGACAAATGCGATGAACTGGGACTGCGTCCGATGGTGCGCGACAACACCTCTCCCTTTGAAACAGCATTCACCGTATCAATTGAGGCCAAACATGGTGTAACAACCGGCATTTCAGCCGCTGACCGGGCTCATACGATTGTAACCGCCGTTGCTGACGGCGCCAGTGCGAAAGACCTGGTCAGCCCCGGCCATGTTTTCCCGCTCAGAGCCCGAAAAGGCGGCGTACTCGTGCGTCTTGGCCAGACCGAAGGTTCCGTCGACCTTGCCCGTCTGGCGGGCATGAAACCGGCCGGGGTTATCTGTGAAATAATGAATGACGACGGGACAATGGCTCGTATGCCGGAACTGAAAGTCTTTGCAAAAGAGCACAACATAAAAATCTGCACAATTGCCGATTTGGTGGCCTACCGACTCAAGAACGAACGACTGGTGCGCACCGTAGCTGAAGCTCGGCTTCCCTCTTCTTTTGGGGGCGAATGGCGGGCAATCGGTTTTGAGAACGATATCGACAAGCTTGAACATATTGCTCTCGTTAAAGGAGAGCTGAAAAAAGACCAGCCGGTACTGGTCCGGGTACATTCTGAATGCCTGACCGGAGATGTGCTCGGGAGCCTGCGCTGTGACTGCGGTGATCAACTGCACACTGCCATGGAGCAGATAGCAGCCGAGGGGAGCGGAGTCATACTGTACATGCGTCAGGAGGGGCGGGGTATCGGCCTGATCAACAAGCTGAGGGCGTATGAACTGCAGGATCACGGCCGCGATACGGTGGAAGCCAATCTGGAACTCGGTTTCAAGGCAGATCTGCGCGAATACGGAATCGGCGCCCAGATTCTGCTGGCTCTTGGCATCACCAAAATTCGTCTACTGACCAATAATCCCAAAAAACTGATTGGCTTGCAAGGATATGGCATTGATATTGTGGAGCGGGTTTCAATAGAAACCGAGCCAAACGATACCAACCGGGATTATCTCGAGACCAAACGCGAAAAGATGGGGCATCTGCTGGAGAACCTGTGATGAAAATTCTTCTGCACACCTGTTGCGGGCCTTGTGCTCTCTTCCCGCTGCAGCAACTGCGGGCTGCCGGTCACGAGGTGACCGGTTTTTTCTATAACCACAACATTCATCCCTACCAGGAGTATGCAAAAAGGCGGGACACCGCAATCCACATGGCAGAACAGGAAGCACTGCCCCTGATTATCCGTGACGACTACGATCTGGAAGATTTTCTTGCTCACGTCGCTGCTGCCCCTGACAAGCGCTGCAGCTATTGCTATTCGTCGCGTCTTCGAGCAGCAGCACAAGCGGCTGTTGCGGGCGGTTTTGAAGCATTTACCGCTTCGCTGCTCTATAGCAGATATCAAAAACATGAAGAAATAAAGACGTTAGGGGAACAGATCGGGAATGAATTCGGGGTGGAGTTTTACTATCAGGACTTTCGCTCCGGGTGGCAGGAAGGAATCCGGCTTTCAAAGGAACATGGACTATATCGCCAGCAGTACTGCGGCTGTATATATAGCGAGAAAGAACGGTATTTACACCAAGGGCCGGGGAAAACCACGTAACAGGTGCGCATCAATGCATAATTTTGGAAAACCGCTTATCATTCTGGGGCTTTTTTTGGTTGCTGCCGGCCTAGCCATCACTTTTGCGCCAAAACTTCCCACCTGGTTCGGCAGATTACCGGGAGACTTTACCTTCAAACGCGGTAATTTCAGCTTTTACTTTCCTCTCGCAACCTGCCTGCTGCTCTCAGCCGTTTTATCATTCATCATGTGGCTTTTCAGGAAATAAACGCTATAATATTAAAATAAATGCAACAAAAAAGCCCGTGTTACCACAGGCTTTCCTGTTGCATTGTAAACAATGTCAATTAGGCATGAATAGCGCTTACGGGGCAAGTATCCACGCATGCTCCGCAGTCGATGCAGGTATCGGCATCGATAACACGCTTTGAACCCTGCTCGCTGATAGCGTTAACAGGACAGGAATCCTCACATGCTGCACAATTTGTGCAATCATCAGTAATAGTATGGGCCACAATTTCACCTCCTTGTTAGATTAGCTCGCCTGACGGGAAGCAGAATTGTGATGTACCATACAGATTTTTAAATGTCCAGCAAAGAAATTGCCATTTCGGTAAATCCGGCTGCACATATTTTGTTGAATTCAATTCGCGTTCCGTGTATATATCAAAAACAGTTTTATTACAGCTAGTTATTTTAGTTTCGGTGTTGATTTTTACTGATATTATAATCAAATCAACATTTATTCAAAAAGGGGCATACATGATTATCATGGCACTAAACTGCGGAAGCTCATCGGTAAAATATCAGCTTTTTGATTGGCATAAAATGGAGGTTGTTGCCAAGGGAATGGTGGAACGCGTCATCATTGGCGGTTCGTTCATCATGCATGAAATTCCCGGCCGCGAGAATTATCATCACGAGCAGGAATGCGCTAATCATCAAGAAGCAATTGATCTGCTCATCAAGACGGTTACCGACCCGGTCCATGGTGTTCTTAAAAGCGTTGATGAAATATCTGCAGTTGGCCATCGGGTCGTGCATGGAGGTGAAAAATTCACCTGTTCCGTCCTTATCGACGAGAACGTGCTGGATGCCGTAAAAGAAGTGCAGCATCTGGCGCCTCTCCACAACCCGCCTAACATCGAAGGGATCGAAGCAGCCCAGGCCCTGATGCCGACCATTCCGCATGTTGCCATTTTTGATACCGCCTTTCATCAGACGATGCCGGAGCACGCTTATATTTACCCTCTCCCCTACGAATGGTATGAGCAGCACCAGGTCCGGCGCTACGGTTTTCACGGCACCTCGCACCTGTATGTATCCAAGCGCGCAGCGGTTCTGCTCGGCAAAGACCAAAAAGACCTTAACATTATCACGATGCATATCGGCAACGGAGTTTCACATTGTGCTATTAAAAATGGCATATCAGTCGATACGACCATGGGGCTTACCCCGCTCGAAGGAGCGGTCATGGGCACCCGCTGCGGCGATATTGATCCGGCCATTCCCGCTTTCATGATGCAGAAGAACAATCTTTCTGCCAAGGAGATAGACAGCATCCTGAACAAAAAAAGTGGCGTCATGGGTATTACCGGCCGCTTCACTGACCGTCGTGATGTCATTGAACACGCCAATGCGGGTGACAAACGCTGTCAACTATCGCTGGATATTGAATCCTACCGCCTGAAAAAATACATCGGAGCTTTCATGGCTGTGATCGGCAAACTTGACGCGGTCGTATTCACCGCCGGGGTTGGAGAAATGGGCGCAGCTATCCGCGAGAAAGCCATTGAAGGGCTTGAACATATGGGGATCATCCTGGACCGCGAGCGCAACAATGGCGCCATGACCCGCAAACGGGAAACCCTGATTACCACCGACGATTCACCGGTCAAAGTGTTTGTTATTCCCACTGATGAGGAGCTGGTTTTCACGGAAGATGTCGTCGGCATCCTGAACGGCACCTACACCGATCACATGCATTTTCAGTATTCATTTGCAAAAGCGGATTTTGTCAGGAAATAATCAGAGTAATTTATAGATATTAAACAGGAAAACCGGCGCGTTGCCGGTTTTTTTGTGGGGATGAATAAAGGGTTTAACAAATCTTTAATTCAAAACGTCTTGGTAATCTCCCGAAGCAACGATGTTGCATACGATCCCTTCGGCAGAGAGAACGCCACCGTCACCGTATCTTCAGAGGTGCTCCAGGAGAGATCTCCGGCGGGCACCCGCAGCGGCCTCCGCTCACCTTCCATCCGCAGACCTCCCGGCATATCAAAAGCAGACAAATCCACCCCAGCCTGCTCCATAATTTCGTATTCAAGTCCCCACGCCGCCCCTTCCGGACGCTTCATCTTGCAGCCGAACATCGGCCCGCTGGCCGATATTTCGAACGCCGCAACCCTCCCCTCCTCCGCTGCTGCATCCTCAACCAGAAAGCAGGCGCCATTGCCATGTTTACAGGCCAGGTCACCGGCCATCACTTCGTCAATACCTTCAATCCGCCGTGCCACAGTCTGGTCGAACAGAAAAGATTGAGCAGCCGAAAGATATAGTTTTTTCAGACGGGGATGAATCACGGAAAACGCTTTCTCATATTCTCCCGGACGTGCGACCAGCCGCTGCAGCACATCGCGCTCACTGCGATAGTGACGCGGAAAGAGCCGGAGCGCTTCACCCAGTTCACCCTGCTGATAGGCACAAATTGCGGTGGACCACTCTTTATCCCGCACCGCATCCGGCTCGCCGATTAGCCGGTCCACACATTCACGCCAATCGCGTCGCAGCATCGCCGCGCCGATCAAATGTGAATTCCCCTGCGCGCCATAGCGCTGATAGCCGAAGTAGTTCGGGACGCCACGTTTTACGAGAATCTCTACAATTGCCGGAACCAGCCGGGCGGCATCGCTGGAAACTCCTCGAATTACGATACGAAAGCTATTCCCCTTCAGATGCCCGATCTTGAGCTTGTTGGAGTGCCGCTGGGCTGATATGACTTTCACGCCATCCAGTTCCAAGGAAAGAGCGTTCTCGGGAGCGAGCCACTGGACAGAAATCGTCTGGCGGGTAACGCCAACCGCATCTTTCATACCGGCATAGCCGATCTCCCGCTCTGATACTTTCAGTTTTTTGGCAATACGGCTGATTGCCTCGAGCGTAGTAATGCCTCGCTTTTCGATGGTCAGATAGCAGTGTTCACCGAAACCGCAGGGGAGATAGGAGGGGATCTCTTCGACCAGGAAGTCATCGGGAGATTCTTTTATCGTTCCTCCAATGCCGGGAATATCGGCCGTCAGGTATGGGTGTGCCATTAAATTATTTCCTTCTCTGTCGCTGGGTTCTAGTGACTCAGCTTTGCGCTTGCCAACCGGTTGAGGCTCACTCCAGCTTCTACAGCCTGGATTGTCAGTAGGCGGTGTACTTCGGGGGGAACGCGAATCATGAACTTTCCGCTGAAATGCTTTGTAGCAAGTGGCTCAGGAATAGTTTCACCGTTGTTAAGCATATCAACAACAACCTCATTTACAAGCTTACACACGCCTTTCAGGGCAGCTTCCGGCGATTTTGCAAGCCAGCTGAGACTTGGAAACTCCGCGCAAAGCCCAACGTATTCGGCGTCATCTTCCGACCAGGTAATTCGATAAGTGAACTTATCGTTGCTATCGTTTTTCTGTGCCATGTTCGATCTCCATCCGTTCGATTGCTTTAAGTACTTGCCTGATCTGATACGCTTTTGCCTTACCCTTGTCGTTTTGGACGTTTACCCTCGGGTCACCAATCCACGGAGTTTTGTATACACGATGGCTTCCACTCGTCTGCCTTGCTTGACCGAAAAAATGATCGCATACCTTACAGAGGTCAACAAATCTGATACCTGAAGAGTTGTTACGCATTTCATCGATAATGTCGTTCAATGTTGGGATAAAATTACAGTATCAATATTGATATCATTTGTCAATACGGGGTAGACTGTGGTGAGTTGACATTTTTTATGATTCAAGGCCCATTCTGTTGTCGTTGTCAGAGCAACTTATGCATCGCATGTCTCAGAATCATCTTCTTGTCTTGTTTTCCTTGTCCTCTTTTTTACCGCTTTTCCCTCCAAGGCTAGCGGCGCGGTCAACTGCTGGTAGCGTTCGAACAGGAATGCCACCCGCTCGGCTTCGGTCTTGAAGGTGGTTTTGCCGTAAGCTGCATCAACAGCACGGTCGAGGGCATGGTGGGCCTTGACCAGTTCCGGCGGCATAGTCAGGGGGTCGTATAGGTCGGCCAGTGTGGCGTTGAGGAAAGCAGAGCGAACTTCAAAGACGGCTTGAGCAGCTGATTCTATGCCTGCGCGTTGGGTGTCGGATGGTTCGGGCCAAGGGAAGTTGTTGTAGACGAAACTGCCGGAGTAACGATAATCACTCTTCAGCCGTCCGCAGACCGCCCGAGTCCAAGCCATATGCATGGTTGATGAGAGGATGCCGAAGTGGTATGTGGTTGCATTCGGCACAAGATAGTTCGTGTTACTACAGATGGTTTCGGCACTCATGAAGCCTATCGGTATGAACTTTCGACGTTCAGAAGATACTTCCGGTACAACCAGATATTGGGTTGCTGGCTGAGAAATATAAAAAAACAACGTAGGTGTTTCAGCCAGCTTGCGCGTCGGCTCGGCGCTGCTTGCCGCTCTGAATGAGCGGACATTTTGGACGCGAACCAGAACATCAGGCATCGATCTCAACTCTTCCGGCGAGACACCTTGAAGCCAGAGGCAGTATCGACGGAGACCATTGATAAAGTCCTCAGAACCCATGTAAGGCCTTATGAAATGCGCTGCGCGGGGATTTCTCTGTATCAGAACTTCTCGTTCCGCTTCTGAAAGAATGAAGTTTCCATTGTCCGTCGGCTTGTTTCCGTAGCGCATCGGCGGAACTTGACACAACGGAGCAGTGCGTTTCGCTACTACCACATCAGGCCCATCAACCAGATAAGGGTTTATGTTGTTCGCCTTGACGGCATGGGGTTCACTCTTGGGCGTATCGTAGTCGAAGAGCCATTTACCGGACACTACATGCAGACCAAATCCGATGATGACACAGTGTACAGCTGCCTTGCCCCGTGCTTCGCTGTTCCATTGAAACGTGCGGTGGGCAAAATGAATCTTCACGCCGCGCCTGAAGAGATCTGGCCAGAGAATGCCTACCTGTTCCCCTTGGGTGATGGAGTTTGTGGAGACAAAAGCAGCACGGATATTCCCTTCGACTCCACTAAGGGAACTGTTTGTTGGCTGAGCGGAGTCGAAGCCCTGTTGGCCACCACCCATATACTCCGCCGCCTTACGATACCAGCAGGCCACATAATCAAGATCGGAAGCAGACTTGACTCCTGAAAAAATCTCCACCTGTTCCGCTTTTTGTTCTTTCGTCTGGTAATGCTTCCCCACAAATGGTGGATTCCCCAGCAGATACGACAACCGCCACGCCGAAATCACATCATTCCAATCAATCTTTAGCGCATTGCCATTCACGATATGCGGCGCCTTTTTAAGCGGCAAGCGGGCAAAGTACTGACCGAACTCTTCTGACACCTTGAGGTTCATCTGATGATCGGTGAGCCATAAGGCCACTTCTGCGATTCGGGCCGGCCATTCCTCGATTTCGATACCATGAAATTGATCAACGTTGACGCCGATCAACTGGAAGACATCAAGCAAAAGCTGATCATTCTGGCGGACCTGACGCAACACCTCCAACTCCAGCAGACGCAGTTCGCGGTAGGCGATCACAAGGAAGTTGCCACAGCCGCAGGCCGGGTCAAAGAAGGTAAGTTTGGAAAGTTTTTTCAGGAACTCGAAAAGTTGGTTACGGTTGCGCTTGATCCGATGGAATTCGGCCCACAGTTCGTCCAGAAAAAGCGGACCGATCAGCTTGAGGATGTTGGTCTCGCTGGTGTAGTGCGCGCCCAGGTTGCGCCGCGCCGTGGTGTCCATGATCGACTGGAAGAGAGAGCCGAAGATGGCCGGGCTGATACGGCTCCAGTCAAGGGCGCAGCAATCGAGCAGGGTTTCGCGCATGGCCCGGTCACAGGCTGCAATCGGTAAAACTTCGGTAAAGAGCTGGCCGTTGACGTAGGGGAAGGTAGCGAGCTGTTCATCAAGTGCCTTGGGCCGCTTTTCTGGAGCGGTGTCAAGCACCTGAAAAAGCTGGGCCAGATGCATACCGAGATCGCTGCCGTCTTCATGGGTTCGCTGTTCGAGATAGTCCTGAAAAAGGCGGCGCTCGAAGAGGGCCGTATCTTCGGCAAACAGGCAGAATAGCAACCGCACCAGCAGAATCTCCAATGCATGCCCGTCGTATCCGGCAGCTTTGAACTGATCGTGAAGCTTGCCCAGTTTCTCTGCGGCCTGCACGTTGACCGGGTCTTGCTGGCCGAAGCTGCGGGTCTGGTAACCGGCGATGAAACCGAAAAGGCGGACGTGTTTGGGAAGTTCTGCCAGTGTGAAATCGTGCTGCTCATTGTTGTCCAGATCGAACAGGCAGAAACGGGCGAAGTCGGATACCAGCACATAGCGGGGGAGATCGCGTTCTTTTAGGCCGGGGAAATAGTCAAAAGCCTGGCGTGCGGCACGGTCCAGATTCTTGCCGCGTGACTTGTGCTCAACCAGCAGCACCCCTTTCCAGAGCAGGTCGATAAAGCCACCCTGCCCGTCACCTTTCTTGACCGGGGCTTCAAAAGACGCCACGCGCCGACGAGTGATGCCAAAGACGTTGAAAAAACTGTCCCAAAAGCTTTTGGCCTCGGCATCTTCAGAGCATTCGTCTGCCCACTCCCGGGTAAAGGCAAGGGAGCGGTCGCGTATTTCATTCCAAGAGAGGGGCATCATGTATCCTTTTAGAGATAATTGCTCAAAACTGGTTTACTGCTGGATTAGATGTCTGATTCTAGTATTTTGATACTTTTATAGTTTTCCGGTAAGATGGACATCAAATTAGGAACGAGATTCGTGGGGCAGGTTAAAGCTTCAACTTCACTTCGTGGTATGGGGACAACATTCGTGAACTTTGCCCAATTTTGAGGTGGGGACACCTGCTGTATTGCTTCTGCCTTTTTCTCGTTCAATGAGTAGAGTGGTACTGGATTGACGATTCGCCACTCTCGCTGCCATGCAACTGATGCAGGCTCCATGTACTCCCATATTTGAAGCAAGCTGGCCCAAAGAGCAGAGCCAGCAATAGCGCTTGCTGCTACTTTGTTTTCATAGGCCATCAGCCAGCCCCCGTCTTCTGGGTATTTAATTCGGTTATGTACAACCTCATAACCAATTGCAAAGAGTTTACGCCATGCCTCTGTTGCTGGGCCACCCTCATCAACGTAGATAACTCGTTGCGCACTTTTCTCATTTGCCCATTTATCTGAAACCACAATTCCGAAGAAGCCAAATTCTTTGTAATGTGTCTTAGCATTAGGAGGTTCGTTTTCGGTGAAAGAGATCATTCCGAATTGCTGTGGTTCTCTTTTGGAGAAATTGTGCTGTGGCATAAGCAGATGAGTTAATCTACGTCGATTTGGAAACCAAGCAAATCCATGCGTCAAAATATTTGCTACCGCTTCCGTTGTGCTTGTGTAATGGGTAAGCATCAATCCTCAGCATCCAAAACAAAACTGGCCATGTGTTGACGCAGTAGGTCAAACGTATCAAGACATGGCACACCAAACTGCCTGCAAACATTAGGAATCGGCACCTTCCTTTTGATATTTGCATCGAAAACTTCGTGCGTCACAACGGTCGCTCCCATGACTTTAGCTTTTGCAATCAGCCAAGGATCGGCCCCTTCGAAGAAATCCTTCTTTGCCTTTTCCGAGTAATCTGATAAAAATACGTTCTGGAGAATCTGTTTGAACTCCTGCTGTGTTGGCAGGTCACTGACGTCGAGAAACCATCCGGTGTCTTCCCGTTCCTTTACCCATGAACAGAGTTCGTCGTTGCCATCAGCAAGTTCGTCATAAACGAGCGTGATGCTTGAAACATGGCCTCCAGCTTGGACTACATCGAGCCAATCCCAAAATCCCGGACAAATGTCAAGCCATTCCACAAAGGTGTTGAAAAATGTAATCAGTTGATATCTAATGCCTCT
>JABBNX010000238.1 GCA_019352135.1 Pseudomonadota bacterium | reverse complement strand
CGTTGCTGCCACCACCACCACCCACAACAGTAACTCGCATAAATTTAGCGGTATGCAGACCTGACGCGAGTGGCTCGCAAAGATACCGGTCGTGAAGGAATGACCGCTGAACAGGTACTGCGTTGTGTTGCTCTGAAACAGTACCGCAACCTCTCCTATGAGGAGCTTGCGTTTCATCTTGAAGATTCAAAATCCTTTCGAGCCTTTGCCCGACTGGAGATGGGACAGTATCCATCGTCATCATCTCTTCAGGAAAACATCAAGCCGCTTTCCGAAGAGACCTGGGAAGCAGTCCATATATGCCTCATGCAGTACGCTCTTGAAGCCGGTATAGAAAGCGGTCGCAAGGTACGAATTGATTCAACCGTAGTCGAGAGCAACATTCACGACCCTTCTGATTCCACCCTGCTCTGGGATGGTATCAGGGTTATCACCCGTTGGCTGGAGGAAGGCTACACCCTTGCTCCGCGTCCTGACTATCGCTTCTGCGATCATTGCCGCGTTGTAAAGAAGCGGCTGATGGTAGTTCTCAACGCCAAGAAAGAAGATGATCGGGTCTCGGCCTATCGTGACATGACGCACTACGCCGGCAAAGTTGTTGGTTATGCCAAGGTAGCAATCCCGGTTCTGCAGGCGTACCAGGCAAACTGCCTTGGCGACATGATGACCGCAATGAATCTTGCCGCCCAGTTAAAGCGGGCGGTCGGCCTGCTGGAAAAGGTCATCAGTCAGACCGAGCGTCGGGTCTTCCGTAACGAGAAGGTTCCGGTAGCAGACAAAGTGGTCTCCTTTTTCGAAGACCACACCGACATCATCGTCAAGAAAAGACGTGACACTCAATTCGGTCACAAGATATTCCTGACCGGCGGCAAATCAAATCTTATCCTTGACTGTCTGATTGCCAAGGGTAACCCGGCCGACTCGGATCAGTACATCCCAATGCTGGAGCGGCACAAGAAAACCTTCAGCAAGGTGCCGCGCCAAGTTAGTGCTGATGGCGGTTTTGCATCAAAGGATAACCTGACAGATGCGAAAGAACTGGGAGTAAAGGATGCTGCCTTTGCCAAGAAGCGTGGATTGTCGGTAATCGACATGGCCAAGAGTTCCTGGGTGTACAAGAAGTTGCGGAACTTCCGTGCCGGGATCGAAGCTAACATCTCCACGCTCAAACGCGCCTTTGGTCTTGATCGTTGTACCTGGAAAGGTTGGGAAGGATTCAAACAATACGTCTGGAGTTCGATCTTTGCCTACAACCTTCAGGTCATCGCCAGAATCAAGCTGGAAACGGCCTAAACAGCCAACAGCGGCAACGAAAACCAATTTACCGGGTGAAGTGCGTCATAAAAATGAGAAAGAGCGGTTAAAACTGGTTACAACTTGGTCAAGGCGATTCAAAACCAAGGCTACTAACAATGGCCGGATAGCCAGTGCGTCTCAAACTGGGGTTTCCGGATGGACACTAGTTAAAATAGAGGCTTATACGGTTTGCATCAAAACCGCAATCAGGGCTTGATTAAATGTAGTTTTGGTGCTAGTAAAACGGTATATTTATTCAATTAATTGTATGGTGGAGGTAGATTTTGAAAACAGGTTTTATAATAAAAGTATTGTGTTACGCAGTAACTCCTATGATTTTGGGAGCCATGCTCGGTTGTGCCCCTAAGTTGACACGTGAAGTTGGTCAATTGAACCTGCAATACAATTCGCCAGAACAGCAAGGAGCAAAAAATGATAAACTTATTGCTCTCGTTAGTCCTGAAGTATTAAAATCTCAAAATAATGGTCAAGCACATTCTCAAAGAAATGCTAATAACCCGTTTCTTTCTGCTATGCTTCAACAGCAAATGGCGGAATCTGGTGGAATAAACACAAATTTTTATGGGGTGTATGAACAAAATTATTCACCTCAGGTTAGAACAGCAATTGGTAATGGCATTCAGGAAATGTTGACTAAAAAAGGGTTTAATCTTGCTGGACCTTATGGGACATTTGACGATATGGCTTACGGGGATAAAAAGAAATCTTACCTTGCTCTTGTTCCTGTTCTTAATCTCCAAATTATAGATAAAGTTACCAAAAACGACAGCACGGGTTTGACACACATTCATACAATTGAAGGGGTTATCTCTATAGGTGGAGAATTGCTTGTTAACCTAATAGAGCCAATGACTAAAGAACGTATAATGTCGAAACGAATAAACCTAAGTGATTTTAATATAAGCAAAGCATATGTCAAACAAGCAAAGGTTGGTTCAAGTGGTTTGATGTTCGATGCTATTGCATCAGGGAGTGAGCTTTCAGACAACTCTGATAAGGCATTAACAGAAGCTATTAATGAGTTTTATTCATTGGCGATGGCTAAAATTGATAAAATGATATCCGTAGAAGAGATTACAAGCTACAGCAAGCAAGTTGATGAACTCAAAACTATGAAGAGGTTTT
This sequence comes from Pseudomonadota bacterium, assembly GCA_019352135.1. GTDB lineage: Bacteria > Desulfobacterota > Desulfuromonadia > Geobacterales > Pseudopelobacteraceae > JACRCG01. The sequence goes on along the minus strand of JABBNX010000238.1, from coordinate 1,674 downwards.
AAAGTAATAAAATATAAGTTAACAAATATGTTAATTTTAGAGGGGTTGAGGCAATTTGTCGCTACCCCTCTTTTTGTTAAAATACGTTACAATATCAAATGAAGTGAATGGGCACAGCCCTGATTTGTTAAAGCAAAATATTGCGTTTGTAAACGCTCTGCCTTTGACATAAATTCTATTTAGAGATAAAAATTCAATACACTATAATTCCACTTATATTGGATTAAATAATTAGAACAATGTTATATTGCGTCTATGCGTAAAAATGTAATGGGGGCACGGTTGTATTCAGTTTACTTAAAATTTTACTTTATTTATTTATTGTTCTGTAAAAACAGCCTGTTAAATGTATAAAATAAGTGGATTGCAGTTGTATTTTAGATATGAAAGTATGTGATATGTCAACAATTACAGTGTGTTATAATAAGTGTAAAATAAGTGAAAATGCTTGCGGGACTGGGGGTCTAGTGGTCGCAAGTTCAAATCTTGTCGCACCGACCATAAATAGCGGGTTCACAGACATTCTGTGAACCCGTTTTTGATTTTGGACTCACACGGACTCACACATACAGAACTACCAGTTTTTAAATATCAGTTCTTTCCGGTTTTGTCCGGTCCCGCTTCCTCTTCTTTAAATATCTCCTCTAATTTTTCACTCCAAAACCTCCCTCCCTTCGTAATGCGATGCAAGCAGTATATTAGATTTACAGTGGTTCATTTCCCCGGCCAAATGGAACGCTACCCAATCGATAATGTCAGCGACAACCCGCGCCGCCCGTGACGTGGCGTAATGCCTGCCGAGCCTGCTGGAATAGGTCTCAAAAGGACTCCCGCCGAACAGCGCGTTTAATCCGCAATCCAGCACAAGCAACTGATTGTAAATGTAGAGCTTCATGCTGTAGCCGCTGCCCTCGCTTCGACCTCAAACGGATTCGCCTGATATCCTACCGTTAAATTATATTTGAAATATCGGTACATAAACGTGAACCAGCCAAGTTTTGCAATCTGCCCTTTATGACAATCCTCATGCTTACGCCAGCTATCCGTGGCGAGCGATTGCGGCGTTGAATATAGTGTGCAGGTTGCCGAGATGGTCACGGCATACCCATACGGTGATTTATTCAGCCAGCCGACAAACCCCGCTATGTTGCTGTTGTATATGTCGCTCAACCGTACCCGCCCCCGCTACCTTGCGCCGATACGTTAGCACGTTGGCCGGACTCCATACCGCCGCACCCTGCGCGTATGTTGTGCCGGATATTCTCCTGATCAATGTCTCTGGTTTCATCTGTAGCCAGCGGGTGCTGACTTTCTCCTTCAACTGATGTTCCTCCAGGAATACAGTTCCGATAATGTCGCCATCCAGACAATCAACTTCATCCAGGCCGACATAACCCAGTTGTGTATTCGTAATCAGTATCAACAGACTGTTACACTTCCGGTAGATCATGATGTTGTCGGAGTATCCTGCTGACAGCGGTATCATCAGATTGCAGTAGCCGACAACAGATTGTTAAGGTGCTTTGCCCAGTTGTAATATTCCGGGGTGTCGTAGGACGGCATCTTGACAAGCTGATTGACGGTGCCGGTGATGTACCTCCATCCGCCCCATTTAGGCCCAATACTGTTCACTTAATTATTTCAATATGACTTTCTATCGTAATTCGCATAGTC
>JABBNX010000041.1 GCA_019352135.1 Pseudomonadota bacterium | reverse complement strand
ACTGACCGAGCCGGTCCGGAGATTGCGCACCGCCGCGCAACGTCTCGCAAGTGGCGATCTGTCGGCCAGAGTCGGCATGGCTCCGGGAAAACAGGGAGGCGATGTTGCCGATCTGGGACGCGACCTGGACCGGATGGCCGAGCGGATCGAAAGCCTGGTGGAGGCCCAAAAACGGTTGTTGCGTGACATCTCCCACGAGCTGCGCTCCCCGCTGGCGCGAATGAATGTGGCCCTGGAACTGGCCCGGAAACAGGGCTCTCCGGCGGCGGCAGGGTATCTGGACCGGATTGAAGGCGAGACCGTGCGACTCAATGAACTGATCGGGCAGCTGCTGACGCTGACTATTCTGGAGAGCGGCAACGAACATCTGGTCCAGGAACCGGTCGATCTGGTCGAACTGGTGACGGAGGTCGCCGACGATGCCGGCTTCGAAGCCGAAGGGCGTAACAGACGGGTGCGGATAATTGCCTGCGAACAGCTGAAGGTATCGGGAAATCGAGAGATGCTCCGGCGGGCTTTCGAAAACGTGGCCCGTAACGCCATACGCTATACCGATGAGGGGACTGCGGTGGAAATCACCCTCGCTTCGCTTCATGAGGAAACCGCTGCCTACGCGGTGTTACGCGTGCGCGATCACGGCCCCGGCGTGCCGGAAGCGGCCTTGAGCGCCCTGTTTCGCCCCTTTTACCGTGTGGCCGATGCCCGCGACCGCCAGAGCGGCGGCACCGGCATCGGGTTGGCCATTGTCGAGCGCGCCCTGCACCTGCACAAGGGTACCGTCACCGCCCGGAATGCTCCCGGTGGCGGACTTCTCGTTGAAATCCGCGTTCCGCTGATCATGCCCGCGGCATAAGAAGGCCTGGGTGAATCAGTCTTTGAGGAAGCGGTGCGCTCTGCGGCTCAAAACTTCGGGATCCGTATCCGGCTGACCATCAGTGAGCCGGATACGGCGAAAAGCAGTACCAGCGGATGAAGCGTGAAACCGGCAAACTTGACATGTCCGAACCAGAGGGAGTCGCGGAGTGCGCCCTGCCGGGCAGCCCAGAACAGAACAGTTACCAGCAGCAGCGACGTCGGGATAGGTGTCCCCTCGAAGTACTTTACTTTGCCCCCTTCATCAGACAGCGCGTCGGCCGTAATGTTGTAGCGCGCCAGACGGGATACCCCGCATGCAACAAAAAAAGTCAGGATAATACGGTCGTAGAGGCCCTGCATGCCGCAACCGTACGCAATCACGGCCGGGGCTACCCCAAAGGAGATGATATCAGCGAGGGAGTCGAGCTCACGGCCCATACCGGAACTCTTCTGCCGCCACCTGGCAATCCGGCCATCAAGAACATCGAAAATTAAGGCGGCAAAAACCATTGCGCACGCATAGTAGACATGCATGACGTCGGTCGTTTGCAGGTACGTCAGCATGGAAAACAGCGCCCCGGTGCCGCAGACCGCGTTTGCCAGAGTGAACCAGTCGGCAAGATGGAATTCCCTGATCATGGAAAAGGGCTTATTCAGTGCAGGTATCTTTATGGCGGACATAATTTCCCCTTGTCTTAAAAAGTGATGAAGATACTTGGTACGCACGTTCTGTTATGAAGGCACAAAGCAACGAGAGTGCCAGATAATCTCTGTGAATACCTCGCGTGCACAGTTTGATTGTACAAGGTAAAAAAAATATGTATAGCGAAGACTGTTACTCCATCCCTGCAGGAGGGTGCCACCTATGCTTCACTGGATTCGCGACCATCACCGCGCCGAGACGCGAAAGCTTCCATTTCCCCCCGAATGGGAGGCAATCGTGCGTACGAATGTTGTCCACTACCGTTTGCTTGACGACGCCGAGCGCACCGAGTTGCACGCGATGATGCAGGTCTTTCTTGAGGAAAAAACGTGGGAGGGGTGTGGCGGTCTCGACTTGACCGACGAAATCAGAGTCACGATCACGGCCGAGGCGTGTCTGCTGCAATTGGGACTTCCCCACGACTACTATCGCAACGTGGAGTCGATCCTTGTGTATCCATCCACTGTTGTGGTTCCTGAACGCCACGCCGGCGTTTTCGAACGCGTTGACGGTCCGGTTGACGCCAGTGTCCCCATATTGGGGCAGGCCTTTGCCCGCGGCCCGGTGATCCTCGTGTGGGACGCAGTCCTCCATGGGTCTCGTCACCCCGAACAGGGTCATAACGTCGTATACCATGAGTTCGCCCACAAACTCGACATGCTTGACGGCACCGCTGACGGCACTCCGCCACTTGTCGACCTCGCTCAGCTTGACGAATGGATAGCCGTCTGTTCCCGCGAATTTCTGCGGCTGCGCGAACTCGCCGGGAAGGGGCATAAAACGTTCCTCGATGCCTACGGCGCGACGAACGAAGCTGAGTTTTTCGCCGTGGCTACCGAGGAGTTCTTTGACCGTCCCGTCGCCCTCCATGACCACGCTCCCGATCTCTACCATGTTCTCAGCGCCTACTACCGTCAGGACCCGGCAGAGCGTGAGCATCGCGCCGGTTTCAAGCCTTCCTGACACGAAATCATCACTTTTCAGGGCAGCAGAGGCTACTGTTCCCCCTTTTCATTCCAGATCGGGTTTTGTTTATCGTCGGGATGCAGTTTTTTGAGCTCCTCCGGATCGACATGCCAAAAGGACTTGTCGATAGCGCCTCCTGCATAGTCCTGCTTTTTGTCATGGGCAAACGGGCACCACCAGTTTTCGACTATTTCCACCAAATACGCAGCATACCTGCAGAGTGCAACACTCATCGGACAGTAGTGTTTGCAGTTTAAGATCCAGAATAACCTGTAGTGCGCCAGGTGAAAACGGGAAATGTTGATGGTTGGCTGCTCATTGTTGTCATATCGATGGGACTTCCAGGTTGGGACAAAATCCCAATACGATTTAATCTCCATGCCACCGACATATTTCAAATGCGTTTTGACCAGAAAAATTCCGATAACCACGAACGGGACAGTCGTAATCAAAGGGAGATAAATGAGCGGGACACCCAGGCTCACCTTCCAAAGCGGTTGCTTTTCATAGTTGCAGCCAATTTTTACTCTGTCCATTTTTCTCCTTTATTCTTCGTGTTCACAGCACAGTTGCTCTTGCTTCTTGAACGTATCACAGGAATGCGGTTTACCTCATATAATTATCTGCCGGGAAGGTATACAGCAACTAAGGGGCCAAAGAAGAACTGCAGATGTTGAGAGCGCAATAGCTTGATTGTGCAGGTAAAAATTAAACAAGAGCGTTCGGGGTGAAGTGAAAACCGTCAGCAACATCCGTCATGTTTGACATAACCGCCATATGTGCCGGCCCGTAAGGCAAGAACGACTCAATTATCGGCGGTTGTGCATATATTTTATTGATTGAGAGTTTTAGAAACTGTGCAATAATATTAATGATATGCAAATGGTTATCGAATGTATCAGCACTAACGGTGCCGGGGGAGCAATGGGAATCGACAAAAACGAACGCTTGCCATCAGGTACAGTCGGACTGCGCAATAATGCGGAAGAACGGTTGCGGGAGAAACAGGCTGGCAATCTTCCCCGGGCCAAGCTGGATGCACAGCGACTCGTGCATGAGCTTGAAGTGTATCAGGTTGAGCTGGAGATGCAAAATGAGGAGCTTCGCCTCAGCCGCGAGGTGTCTGAAATGTCACGGAATATGTATACTGAGCTGTATGACTTTGCACCCATCGCCTATTTTATATTTGATGCCCGTGGAGTGATAGTGGAGGTGAATCATGCCTGTGCCACCTTGCTGGAAGTTGAATGCGGATCGCTGCTCAACCGTCCCTTTGCTGATTTTTTAGCTGGTGCAGACGAAAGGAATGTCTTTTTAAACCACCTTTCATTGGTGCTGCAACGAAAGGTGCTGTTGAAAGGCTCAATCAGACTCACAAGAAAAGATGGCTCCATGATTCATGGGCAACTCCAGAGTGTAGCGGTTACGAGCAAAAACAGAGACGGGTATATCCTGACTTCAATCGTTGATGGCACGGTGCGCAAGCAGTTTGAAGAACATTTGCAAAAAGAACATGATCAACTGGAAGGGCTTGTTCAGGAACGGACGCGCGAGCTTACATTGGAAATAGAGGAACGCAAGAAGGCGGAGGCGTCACTTGCGAGTAAGAATGCGGAAATAGAGCGGTTGAAGGATCAGCTCCAGGCTGAGAACATCTACCTTCAGCAAGAAGTCAACCAGCGGTACAACTTCGGGGAGATTATTGGTCAAAGCAAAGCTCTCTCACATATATGTGCCCAAATTGAACAGATAGCACCTATGAATGCGACAGTTCTTCTTCTTGGCGAGACCGGCACCGGCAAGGGAGTGGTTGCACGTGCCATTCACAACTATAGTGCTCGCAAGAACCGGCCGCTGGTAACGGTTAACTGCGCGACACTGCCGGCGAACCTCGTGGAGAGTGAGCTCTTTGGACGAGAGAGAGGAGCATTCACCGGGTCTGATACCAAACAGATCGGACGCTTTGAACTGGCAAACGGCGGCACCATACTCCTGGACGAAATAGGCGAAATGCCCTTGGAGTTGCAAGCAAAACTGCTCCGGGTCATCCAGGACGGCGAGTTCGAGCGACTGGGAAGCCCCCGTACCATTACGACCGATGTGCGGATCATTGCGGCATCCAACCGGAATCTGGGTGATGAGGTCCGTAACGGCAATTTCAGGGAAGACCTGTTCTACCGCCTCAATGTTTTTCCCATAACGCTACCACCGCTCCGCCAGCGCACAGAAGATATCCCGCTGCTCGTCAAACATTTTGTTGCCAAGTTCAACACTAAAATCGGCAAAAAAATAGAGACCGTGTCGAAAGATACTCTGAAGGCCCTGCAGGAATACCACTGGCCCGGAAACGTGCGGGAGCTCGAAAGTATCATTGAACGAGCGGTAATCATCAGTCAGGGAAGCACACTACAGGTATTGGAACGATTCGATACGACCAAAAAGACCGAGGAACCACCCGGACAAGAGGTCAAAACGCTCATCGAGATGGAGCGTGACCAGATCATCCGGATGCTTAAAAAAACCGGCTGGCGTATCGAGGGTAAAAACGGTGCTGCAGTGCTCCTCGGTCTTAACTCCAGCACCCTTCGCGCCCGGATGCGGAAATACGGTATCGTCCGTTAATAGTGGCTTGGTTGGAGTACACTATCCCTTTGAACGTCTCACCCATCGTATGTGCAACATACGTTTGCTTTGCAGACTCGTTTTTGGATCTGGTAAGCCACTTCTGTAGACATCTACTCTTGAAGAATCCGTTTTTATTTCCGCATCATTTTCTTTGCCGGTTTTTTCATACCCATTTTCATCGGCATCATCTTCTTCATTTTTTTAAACTGGTCGTCCGTCAAGATAGCCCGCATTTCTTTCATGTCTGTTAACATATCCAAATGGTGGGCTGTTTTTATCGTTTCAATTTTTTTAACTTGAGAACTGGCCTTCTCAAGGTCAAAATCCTTCTCGTCCATGATGTCCATAAGATCTATTTCAGCAATCTTAAGGTCAGCTTTGAATTGGGCCTGTTTTTTTTGCATGTCGCGATGTATCGGCTTCATTTTCTTGATCTGCTCTTCGGTAAGTCCCATCCTGTCCGCATGTGCGATACACATGTCCATCATATCGCCCATGTTGTCCATATTTCCCATTTCCATCTTTTGTCCGTATCCTTCCTTGTGCTCTTTCATCGACGTATCCCTCATCTGTGAAAAAGCGGGTACTGCAAAAACAACGGTCACCAGCAATGAAAGCAGTATTTTTTTCATAATTTCCTCCGATTTATGTGGCTATTTTTTTAATTGTTTACTCCGAAGACTCATGCCTTTGGAGTCCTGATTGTGGTGTGTCATGCAACCGTATTTTAGTTGAAAAAACGTACGGTTACTCTCTTTCAGTACCTGAATCCGATATCGGCAGTCGAAACAAACCCGTTCAGCTTTACGTGATGGCCGCCAAATGATGGTTCGGCCCAGAGGTATTTCCCCTCAAGACCTGCGAACATATGTTTGTAAAAATTAATGTTAAAGCCGGCGCCGGCGTGCAATCCATAGGTGACTACCGTGTTGCCCCGGAAGTTACCTAAATTCCCGTCCACGTTCATATCGGTGAAGTAGGCACCGATTCCAAACAAGCCGTACGGCTCGAATATCCCGAGCGGAAGGAACGCTTTTCCGGTTGCAATCAGCGGTACGACCCTCAGTTTCGTTTTACCGACCTCTGCCGCCGGGGAACCCTTGCTTTCAAAATAGCCGGCTCCCATTTCAACGGCGAAGATCGGAAGGAAGTAATGGCCGATTGAGACTTCGCCGGCGAATCCGGTCTTGCTGTCAAAGTGGGTCGTGGTGCCGCCGTTGAAATTATTGAGGTCGAAAGACGAACTGGGTGAATACATTCCGCCTTTGAGCAACACATAGTTGGCAGGATTCTCATCCTCCGCGGACGCCGGAGCGGTGATACCGATCACGGCGACTGTGAAAACCAGAAACAGCATGATTGTCGTTTTCATGAATTATCCTTTCTGAATACAATTATTTGAAATTGTGCGGGGGTCTGCTACTTAACATTAAGATCGTTTTCTACTGATACGACACCATTCACGCTGCGGGCAACTTCTCCCGCTTTATTGATACTCTGTTGCGAATCAACAAAACCGCTGAGCTGGACTACCCCTTTGTACGTCTTAACGTTGATCTGGAACACTTTCAGCGATGGTTCGTCAAAAATTGCGCTTTTCACCTTGGTTGTTATTACCGAATCATCCACATACTGGCCGGTGCTCTCTTTTTTCTGCGTGGTGGCGCATCCCGTAAATACGGTTATGAGTCCGATGCAGATCAACAATTTCACAATGCGAAGCAGTTTTTCCATGATGTGTTCTCCTTTCTGTTTAATGATAATGTTTATACAAAGCATAGGGCGTACCAATTCGCAACATACTTGAATTATTAATTATATTCAGAGGATTACCGGTCGGGTGCTGGTTTATGTAAACATATTCGTCATAAGTGTAAAAATTACCGTACAGGCTTCTTGGGACACGACCCTGCCGGTGAATACGGATAATGAACTGTGACCGTGACGTAAAAACAATTGGATGATTAGTGCCTGTTACGTGCCAGGAATGCGGCGAACTTCTCGGCCGGCATCGGTCGGCCGAAAAAATAGCCTTGTCCCTCGGCACAGTGATGGGTTTTTAGAAAGGCAAGCTGTTGCCGCGTTTCGATGCCCTCGGCCACGACCCGCTGTTTGAGGCTCATGCCCATGGCAATGACGGCGCCGACGATGGCGTCGCCGCCATCGTCGGTATCGCCGCCGATGGCCTGCACGAACGACTGATCGATTTTGAGCACGTCGATCGGGAAACTTCGCAGATAGCTCAGGCTGGAATAACCGGTGCCAAAGTCATCAATGGCAATCTGTACGCCAAGGCCCTTGAGCGCGTGCAAAACTTCCGTCGTCTGTTGTGTATCCTGCATCAGCCCGCTTTCGGTCAACTCCAGTTCAAGGTGGTGCGGGTTCAGGCCGGTGTCGCCCAGGATATCACAAACTCCAACAAGATAATCCTTGCCGTGTAATTCAACAGCCGAGACATTGACGGCAATCTGACCAAGGTAAAGACCGTCTTTCAACCAGGCATGGGCCTGACGGCAGGCTTCGCGCAGCACCCACTTGCCGATCGGTACAATCAATCCGCACTCTTCGGCGATGCTCACGAACTGGGCCGGGTAGGCGAGCCGATGATCGGAACGCCGCCAGCGTACCAGGGCCTCGGCGCCGGTAATGACACCGGTCTCGAGATTCACCTTCGGTTGGTAATGCAACACAAATTTTTGCTGCTCAAGCGCGTGGTGCAGCACCTGTTCGACGGCATGCCGCTTTATCGCACGTACATTCATCTCCTGAGTGAACACCTGATAGTTGTTGCGCCCGTTTTTTTTCGCGTGATACATCGCGATGTCGGCGTTCCTGACCATCATTTCGACAGTTTTGCCGTCGTCGGGGTAGAGGCTGATGCCGATGCTCAGGGAAACGTGGAGCCGATGGCCTGCGACGGGATGGGGTTTGGCAATTGCCTTGAGTAACTTTTCGGCGGTGAAGGTGGCGTCCCGCACATCCTTGACTTCAGGCAGCAGTACCACGAATTCGTCGCCCCCCTGACGGCTGACGGTATCCGAGAGACGAACGCACGATTGCAAGCGGTTTGCGACCGACTGCAACAGTTGGTCACCGACATCATGCCCGAGTGAATCGTTGATGTGCTTGAAGTGATCGAGGTCCAGATATATCAGGGCGAGCATCGTGCCGTGACGCTGCGCGAGCGCGATCGACTGTTCCAAGCGGTCGGTCAGCAGCGAACGATTCGGCAAACCCGTGAGAAAGTCGTGCTCGGCCATATAGGCCATCTGTGCGGTAGCCTGTTCGGCGGCCTCGGTCATCGTCTGGGCGTGAACCGTTGCGATGACGAGTTGCTCGTTCGCTTCGCGCAGTTGCGCCTCGGCGCGCGCGCTCAGCTCGGCCTTGGCCCTCCCGGCCTTTTCGCGCAGATTGGCAACTTCTTCGCGCAGATCGGCGGCCTCTTGGCGTTGGTCAGCGGTATCTTCGCGCCGGTCAGCGATTTCTTGGCGTTGGTCGGCGGCCTGTTCACCGGCAAGGACCACGGCCTCGCGCACGGCGAGGGTCTTCACAGGCAGAGAGGCCGGAGATAGTGTGCTTTCCTCTGTTTCAAACAGCCGCCTGGCCGTGTCTTTCCGCCGCGGGCGCCCCTTCTTGACCGTCACGGCTTGCCCCCTTTGGCCGTTGGGGATATTTTTACCCGTGTCGGCTGCCCGCCGAGGATTCCTTCGTAGTCACGCACCGGGTCACCGATGACGATACCGTCATCGGTGATGTTGAACAGCCTGATCTCGGTGCTGTGGACGCTGGCGCGCACTTTGACGACCGCCATGACGCGTTGCAAACGGCTCTCCACCTCGATGTAGCGCTGGACGATGATTGCGTCGGTAAGAAAAGCCGATCCGTAAGGGCTGAAGCGCAGATCGATATAGCGGTCTTCGAGTTCCGACGTCATCAGCACCGTCACGCCGAGGTTTGACAGTACAACGAACATGCGAAACAGCGATTCGCGAAAGTCATCACGAAAGGCAGGCGCCACCGCCAGTTCAAACCCGGAGAGCGAGTCGATCACTACCCGGGTGGCTTTCATCTTGTGAATGAGGTCGGTCAGATGCTGCACGATCTCGTCGATCGACAGGTCCAGGGAGCGTGTGTTGATCAGGCCTATTTGACCGGCGCGCACCATATCATCAAGCGTGCGGACCCATGACTGACTCGGCGTCTGCTCAAACGCGACGATTACACCCGGTTCTCCCCGGCGCACGCCCTCGGCCAGGAAGGCCGTGGCGAGAATGGTCTTGCCCGAGCCGGACGGCCCCGCAACCAGCAGCGAATAACCCGACGGCAAGCCGCCCCCCAGCATGGTGTCGAGCCCCGGCACGCCCGTAGCGAGTCGAATTTTGCTGCGCAATGGCCCGGAGACCTTCTGCACCTCGCTATTGCCGAGAATGAGCGCCGCCGGAAAGATTTCGATCCCGTTGCCGGTGATGCGGAAGGTATGCATTCCAGGGCGGGTCTCCTGACCGCGCATTTTCAGAACCTGTATCTTGCGCACCATCGAATTCCGGTAAACGCTTTGGTCCAGTGACAGGATGCCGTCGGCCACAGTCATGACCGGATGGGGGGCGCTTCCCGACACAAATTCACCGATCAGGAAGGTGGTGGCCTGCCAATAGCTCAGCTGTATTCCGAGCTGCTGGATGAACCGCTGCTGGCTGATCGTGCCTTTGGGTTGGATGTGCGTTTCCAGCATGATCGAGCGGTACGAATCGACGAAGACCAGCGCCGGAGAGGAAGCTTCGAATTCCCGTGTGATGCGCACCAGCACCTGGTCGAAGTTGCCTGTTGCGACGTCGTCGCTCAAATCGACGAAGCGAATCGATTCATTGATCTTGTCGAGGTCAAAGAACGAGAACTGTTGCTGATATCGCAGCATCTTTAATGGTGGTTCTCCAAGCACGGTGAAAAACAGTGCCGGTTTTTCCTTGGTCGCCAGGGCGAACATGATCTGGTGTGCCAGCGTTGTTTTACCGGCACCCGGTGGCCCGACGATGAGGTTGAAGGAAAATTCCGGCAGGCCGCCGCCCAGGATCGCATCAAGCCCCGGCACGCTGGTAGTTAATCGCTGTATGATCACTTTTTTGCTCATAACACAGTCTCCTGTTCAGGAATCTTCGACGGCGCCACCCAGACCGGGCCCAACAGACGCTCGGTCAATGATTCTCCAATCATGGTTGTCAGCAGTTCGGTGAAGGTTACCAGCAGGGTATAGCTCGCCTCTATGGCAACATCCGTATCGCGTCCCTCCAGGCGTGTCTTGATACTTGCAAACAGAGCGGCGCTGTCCCCCGGATCCTCGGCAGTTACAAACCACGGGAAGGCGGCGCTCGCCAGGTACAGCGAGCGCCTGAAGAGGACGTCGACACCGTGGGCACCGATCACCGGTGCGAGGCGGACGACCACCTGGTGCCATATGCTGATTGTGGCTTCGGCGACCGCGCTCGCATCGGGGACACTCCCGGCATGATGTGCCAGAGCTTTTCGAATCGCTTCCTGACTCAGCTCACTATTGGTTGTTGAAGATTTATTCATACCTACGATTTTACCGTATGTAAAAAAGGATGCAATGAGCCGAAAGTATTTATTTTCGACAGGTGTAGTTTTGATTCTGAATATGGTGAAATCGGCTTCACTTTGACAAGTGGCCCATTCAGGGTAGTATAAATATTAATTGGAAAAGCAAATCTCTATCCTGACCATGCGACGTAGCGTGTGATGGATTGGCGCGCAGTGAAGGATAAAGATATCGTGTGGAAAAAACGAGACCTGGACACGGCACAAAGGAGATTGATATGACGCGTGCATTACTTTTCATGTTGTGTGCTCTGTTGGTAGCCGCACCAACCGTGCAGGCAGAAAATAGTCCTGTCCCCATAGGAGTTGTGAAGACAGCCACCGGCGATGCGGCGATTCTCCGGGACGGACGGCGCGTGGTCGCCCGGCCCGGTATTCAGCTTGTGCAGGGGGATGTGCTGGCTACCGGTGCCAGCGGTTCAATGGGTGTGATACTGCGGGATGATACCTTGTTGTCTCTTGGGGCGTCGTCAGAAACTCATCTAGAGCAGTTTGTCTTTGAGCCTGTCAATCAGAGGTTCGGATTGGTTGTGCGGGTGGCGCATGGTATGATCGTATATTTCTCCGGCACGATAGCAAGGCGTGCTCCCGGTTCAGTCCGAATCGAAACGCCGGTGGCAACATTGGGCGTTAGGGGAACGTATCTTGCCGCCAGGATTGTGCCATGAAGAAAGCGTTCTGTTATAATATGCTGCTTTCTATCGGTATTAGTACGGTACTTTTTATCACAGGTTGCTCCAGTCAGAAAAGCTATGTCGTTCTGCTCCCTGAAGATGGCAAGGTTTCGGGAGAAGTTACGGTTACGAACGCTCATGGCTCACAGGTTCTGAACCAGTCATGGCAGGCGACAGAAATTGCCGGGGCGGATGCTGGCCCAGGCAGCCCCGAGATGATGGACAAGGCGGAAGTGCAGAGTGCCTTCGGTGATGCCCTGGCTACTCTGCCCCTGTCACCGGTTCACTACATGCTCTATTTTGAGTTGGGAACCGCCAGACTTGTACCGGATTCAGAACGGTGTCTGCCCGAAATCATCACAGCCATACATGACCTGCACCCGGCAGAAATATCGGTCATTGGCCATGCTGACACCGTGGGAACTGCCGAAAGTAACTATCAACTGGGGCTCCGGCGGGCAAACAGGGTCGCAGCTCTGCTCAAATCATACAACGTCGCCCCGGCAGTGATCGAAATCTCTTCCTATGGCGAGTCCGACCTCCTTGTCAAGACCGGCGATGAAGTCCTTGAACCGCGTAATCGGCGCGTAGAGATCACTATACGATGAAAGCCTGCCGCAATCCCGTTGTCCGGCAGGCTCATCACTGCACGTGAGGATAACGATGTGCCCCGACTGACCCTCGATTTTCACTCCATATCCTTAAAATCCGGCAGGTTTTTGATCGCGGCCTGCGGAATTGCCCTTACAATCGGTTTTTGTGGCCTCTCCCTGTATCTTCCCGCTTTTTTGCCGCAGCTTGATGGCCGTTTTTTTGACGGTCTTATATCGAATGACAGTGTGTCTCAGGAGGAGTCCGGCCCGGTTGTGATCGCGCTGGACGATGAATCCCTGGCCCGCTACGGTCGCTGGCCCTGGCCTCGGGCACGTATGGCGCGTCTTCTGGCGCGCATTGCTGAACAGGGGCCTGCGAGCGTGGGAATTGATATTATCTTTGCAGAAGCGGAATCCCCCGGCGGCAGAGACCAGGTGGTCGGTGCTGTCCATCAACTGTCCGCAGGTGATCTGGCCCTTGCAAAGGCTCTTGCCGCTGGCCCTTTCGTGCCCGGTTTCGAGTTGACCTTTGCGCCGGCGTCTTTCGCAGGCGGTGCGCCACTGCTTCACCCCCTGAACGTGGTATTCGAGAAAGACAAAGGTGCAGCCGACCCCCGAAAATTTCTCTGGCGGGCAACCGGAGCGGTAAACAGTCTGCCGGAGTTCTCCCGTTCCGTTGTTTCAGCGGGGTTTCTCAATGCAGCCATGGAGCATGACGGCATCCTCCGGCGAATGCCCCTGCTCATCGAGTATGGCGGAAAGATCTATCCAAGCCTTGGACTTGCCACGGTTTTACGAGCAGCCGGTGTATCCGGAGCCGTGCTTGAATCGAACCGGTCGGGCAATCTTTACCTGAAGACTGGAACCCGCCGCATTCCCCTGGATGATCATGGCCGGCTCCTGCTCCGCTACCGGGGATGGCACGGCGCTATCACGACGTTCTCGGCAGCTGCAGTGCTGGAGGGGCGCGTTCCCCGTAAAAAGCTCGCGGGACGGGTTGTTCTGCTTGGAGCGACCGCCGTCGGAATTGGCGATTCAGTTGCAACTCCCGTTGACCAACGACTGCCGGGTGTTCAGGCTCATGCGATTGCTGCGGATAATATCCTCAGGGGCGATTTTGCCCGGCTCGCCGCGGGAGGGTACCGGTTGCTTGCCGTGCTTGTGCTTGGTGGTGTTTCCCTGCTCGTCTGCATCGGGCTTCCTGTCATTCGCGGGGCGATGTTACTTGCTCTTGCAGCAATCGGTGCATGGCTGGGGGCCACCTGGCTGTTTCACTCCAGCGGGGTTTTCCTGTCGCCGGTGTTACCGCTGCTGGCGCTGACATCAAACTTTTCACTGCTTACTCTTGTCCGCCTCTTTTTTGTGGAGAAGAGGGTACAGAACCAGAAACGGGATCTGGCCGCAACCCGTGATTTCATAATGACGTCTCTGGCTTCGCTCGCCCAGATACGAGACACCGAAACCGGCACCCACATCATGCGCACCCAGCGTTATCTGCATATTCTGTGCACGGAGGTATCCCGGCATCCACGATTTCGTCATCTGCTGAATAAGGAGAGAATCGAGCTCGTCTCAAAACTGGCTGTCCTCCATGATATCGGCAAGGTTGGCATCGCCGATAACCTGCTTCGAAAACCGACCCGTTTTACGGTTGAGGAATATGAAAACGTCAAGAAACATGCCGCGTATGGCAGGGATGCGATAATCATGGCCGAGTCGCGAACGGGCGACTACAGTGATGAACTGCTCCGGTATGCGAAGGATATTGCCTACTCGCATCATGAACGGTGGGACGGCACGGGATATCCGGAAGGGCTGCGCGGTGAACAGATACCGTGGGTGGGCCGGCTTATGGCTGTTGCCGACGTCTACGATGCCTTGGTCACAAAGAGGGTTTATAAGGGGTCTGTCCCGCATGAAGAGGCGGTCCGTATCATCGCCAAGGGGCGTGGAGTCCAGTTTGACCCGGATGTCGTGGATGCCTTCCTCAGGGTGGAGGGGCAGTGGCGCCGGATCGCCAGCGAACTGAAAGATCCGGTCGATGCGGCGTCGCCCCCTGTGCATGAGCAGACACCGCTTTGACGCAACATGACGAATCAGGCAAGGCGCATTTCCTCAAGCGAAGCCCGAACCTCTCCCCCGCTGATATCCGGGACAATGACCAGCTCCAGTGCCGTCACGCCGACAAGCTCAACGGTATAGTCTTCTGTCTCCCGCGTACAGTCAGGAGGATTGAAATTAAACTGCTGCCGCACGATTTCCCGGAAGGTGCGCTCCGCGTTTGTGGACCACCTCAGTGCGAATTCCTGGGTGCGCGGCTGTTCATTCTCGTGAAACGCAAGGTGCACATGCTTGATATCCAGTGGCTCCTCAAACAGCAGCCGAATCGTCTGGCGACCAGGTCCCATTGCCCGCCAGCCGGATCCCCCGGTAGGGTTCAGTGCTGATTCTATTGAGTGCACAGGGTCTTCGGACGTGAGTTCCGCCCGGGCTATTTTCAAGAGGTCCAGCCAATTCAGATCAGGTGAGACGACATCTCCGGTTTTCGGAGTAATCAGTTCTTTACGCATGTGAATGCCTCCTTCAGTTTTTGTTTCGCTATCTCTTTCGCGGTGCAGTTCCATCAGTCGGGCGTTGATCTCTCCTCCAAGGAGAATAACGAATGCGCTGGCGTACATCCAGACGAGAAGTGCTATGACCGCTCCGATACTCCCATACGTCTTGTCATAGGAGCCAAAAATATTCACGTAATATGAAAAAACAAGCGTAACTGCGACCCATGCCCCCGTGGCCGAGACTGCGCCGGGGACGGTTTCCCGCCATGACAGCCTGATCGCCGGAGCGTAGCGATAGAGTGCTGACAGGGCAGTCGTCATAAAGCAGAGGGTCACCGGCCAGCGCATAATGTTCCAGGCAATGGTGAAGGCATTGCCGAGGCCGGCCAAAGAAGCAATCCAGGAGCCGATAAGCGGGCCGAATATGAGCAGAAGCAGGGAGACGACAATGAAAAATGTGAAACATACGACCAGAAGGACGGAAATTACACGCACCTTCCAGTAGGGGCGTTGTTCCTCAGTGCCAAATGCGACATTCAGGGCGGTCTGGACCGAGATAACCGCATTTGATGCGGTCCAAAGCGCCAACAGTATGCCGAAGGACAAAAGCTTTCCCTGCTGTACCGTTACCAGGGTACGAAGATTGTCTTTTACCAGAAAAAGAACGGTGCCTGGTATGAAGCGGCCCATTATTTTCATCAACACCAGGAACAGGTCCGGTACCGGCAGGTAGGCAAGCAGGGTCGTCAGAGAGAGAAGGCACGGGAACAGCGCAAAAAGGAAGAAAAACGCTATCTCAGCCGCGTGTCCGTCGCAGTTGTCCCTCAGGATGCCACTGACAACCCGTCCGGGTAGCTTTAGCAGGATCCCTTTTTTTTCCGGTTCATCTGCTTTTTTCGTGTTCATGGCGCCCTGTACCGTCTGACTATCGTCTCTTCATATTTCTTGTGTCGATTTGATGGCAGCGCATTGAGGCGACAACGCCGAAGTGGTTGTTGGGTATATCCGGTTTATCAGTATTTGTTTTTTGGCCCGAATTATTTGATAGCCATACGGTTTTTCACCGCCGTAACACCGTTTATGTCGGTAACGAGCCTGGTGACCAGACCAATTTCGGCCGCACTCGTTGCCGTGCCGCTCACCGTGACCACGCCGCGCTTCGTTGTGACCGTGGTATTGAGGACTCCCGTCGAACGCTGGTTCAGCAACGTCATATTGACCTGGGCGGTAATGGAGGCGTCATCGATCTTTTTACGTACCGCCCGGTGTTTCTTCTGCAAGGTATTGGAGACAGTCATTTCATTTATGACGTGTTTAACTCCATCGAGATCCTTGCTGTATTCAGCCGCCAATTCCTTTTGTGCCCGGCTGGCAGCAACTCCCCGCAGGGTCACGATGCCGTCATTGACTTCAGCTTCGATTGTGGCCGCGCTGACGCTGCGATGAAACGACAGCGCGACTTTTATTTTATCCCGGATCCACGCATCCGAGTTTGAAGTGGGAGGAGCGCCGTCGACTTCCAGGCGGTTGTCCACGCTCTTGACCCCGTGGATGGCTGCCACGGTTTCCTGGGCCAATGATTTGTGGAAGTTTTCGGAGACGGTTCCCGTCAGGGTGACGGCACCACCCTTGGAGCGAACGGTAACGTCATCACCATGAAGGTAGGTTTTGAACGCATATGACTTTTTTGCGGATGATTCAATACGGCTGTCCATTTGTGCCGCATGCACAGGCACACTGAACGCCAGCAGGGCAACTACTGCGACCATCATTGATATCGAATAGACTGTTTTCATGGCACGTTCTCCTGATGGTGATAGTATAGCTGCTTTAGACTCTGACACAAACAATCCATATGATAAAATATATGCGACTAGACCTCGATCCTGAACTCCGCTCCACTCCCGGTATTCCGCGCCGAAATCCTCCCCCCCATGTTTTTCTCGATGATGGTTTTCGACATAAAAAGTCCGATCCCCGTCCCTTTGTCAGGTCCTTTAGTGGTAAAGTAGGGGTCAAAAATTCTGTCAATGATCTTCTCGGAAATGCCTCCGGCGTTGTCGGTGATAGTTACGACCGATGTGTCTCCTTTTGCAAACATGCGGATTGAAATAAGGGCCGTGCCACTGTTGTGCCCGATCAGCGCATCACGGGCGTTCATCAGGATATTCAGGAGGACCTGGGCGTATTCGTTGGGATAACCGCTGGTCATCGGAATGGTTTCAGGGTGGAAGGCAATGCCGATCTGCTGCTCCTTGAAGCTCGCATCGATGAGGGTGAGCGTCTGTCCGATCACCCGATTTATGCTGAAGGAAATCTTCTTTTTGTCAGACCTGAAAAAATTCCTGAAGTCATCGATAGTCCGGGACATGTGCAAGATTACCTGCATGGATTTTTTGACAACGGTATCAAGGTACGTGCGGTTGAAATCTTCCGAGCCGTAGACGACCGGCAATTCTTGCAGGTAAAGGCCAAGCACGTTCAAGGGCTGTCGCCACTGGTGGGCGATATTATTGATCATTTCACCCATGATGGCCCGGCGATCCTGCAGGATCAGCAGTTGGTCCTTCTGGCGGATGTCGTCCACAGCCGCGTTGATGCGCACCTCCAGAGAACTGTTGTGATCTTTAAGTTCCTGGCGTTGTTTGGCAAGTGCAACCTCAGTACACCTGCGCTCGGTGATATCGATCAGGGCAAGGCGGAACTCGTGTCCCGAAGCAGTGGCCATGGCTTCGATCTGCACGATGACAGTTTGATTTCCCTTCTTCACGAGCGCCACTTCACATGATCCCTTGACCGGGCAGGTAAGGATCGTGCCGAGAAATTCGGTGAAAGCGGATCGATCTGCAGCGGCGACAAACATTTTGAAGCTTCGGTTGATCATGAGTGAACGGACACCCCCGATGAGGGTGGCGCCGGCGTGGTTCACGGCACTGATAACACCGGTGCGGTCGAGGGTAACGTAGCCGACCGGGGCGAAATCGTAGAGTTCGGTGTAGTTTTCCAGAGCCGTCTCCATATCGTTCCGGGCGTGACGGAGTTCTCTGTTTTGCATCTCCAGCTCAATCTGGTGGACCTCAAGTTCATGGACGAGCCGCAGCGTTTCCTCCCCGCTCCGGGGTTGATGCCGTTTGAACGTTTTCGCACAGAGCTGCTCTTCTATCTGACGCCGCAGTTCGGTGGCCGCTGTTAACCGGCAGGTATCTTTTTTTGTGCTCATCGCAAACTCTCACTTGTATTGAATCTGTTTAAACTATAGCGGTCGGCGGAAATTACGTGGTGGTGAAGTACCGGACCGAGTTTATTGCTGTCCGGTATATTCAACAAAAAGGGCGCACCGCGATACGCCCTTTTCGTAAAGCTGCAAAAAACGATCAGGCTACTCGACGGACATGTGGTTGATGACGCTCTTGACACCGTTCACGTCGTTGGCAAGTTTTGCGGCCAGCTTGAATTCGGCTATGTTGTTGGCCTTGCCGCTCAATGTGACCACGCCGCGCTTTGTCACGACTTTTGTATCAAGGGCACTCGTCGAGTGATGGTTCAATAACGTCATCTTGACCTGGGCGGTGATCGACGCGTCATCAATCTTTTCACCCACGGTCTGTTTCTTTTTTGCGGAGTTGGACACGGTCATTTCATTAATTACGTTCGTAACTCCTTCAACATCCCTGGCATACTCTGTCGTCAGCTCTTTTTGCGCCTCATTGGCGGCAACGCCGCGCAACGTCACGATGCCTGCTTTAGCGTCAACTTCGGTTTTGGCGGCGCTGACGCTCCGATGAAACAGGAGTGTGGATTTTACTTTGGTAATGAGCCACGCATCCGAGCTCTTGGCGGGGATTTCGCCTTTGATTTCAAGTTTGTTGTCCACACTCTTGACACCGGGGAGACTCGCTACGGTATCCTGGGCCAATGTTTTGTGGGATTCTTCGAGAACTGTCCCCGTCAAGGTGACGGCGCCATTCTTGGACTGGACGTTGACATCATCGCCCTTGAGGTAGGTCTTGAACACATACGACTTTTTGGCGGATGATTCGATGCGACTGTCCATTTTTCCGGCGTGGGCAGATACGCTGAACGCCAGCATGAAAATCGCTGCCATCATCATTGGTATAGAATATATTGCTTTCATGCACGTACTCCTCTTGTCGTTGGTATTATTGTTTTTCTGGACTTTTCATTCCGATGACGGTTACTTTTCCAAAACCTTCTTGATCTGACCGAGCTTTTCCTGAACTTTACCGGCTATCTTCTCACCGGTGCCTTCACCTTCCAATTTCGGGTTATCGGTCAGTTTTCCGGCGGCTTCCTTGATGGCGCCCTTTACCTGGTGAAACGTGCCTTCTGTCTGGTCTTTCGTGCTGGATTTCATGGCAGTACTCCTTTCTTTGGTTTTATAAGTTGTTAGAATCTGTATCCAACTGTGGCGGAAGTGATAAATCCGTCCAGCTTGACATGGTCGCCACCAAATGAAGGCTCGGCCCAGAGGTACTTTCCTTCAAGGCCAGCAAAAATCTTGTCGGTGAGATTAATATTGAAACCGGCTCCGGCATGGAATCCATAGGTGACTTGCGTGGAACCATGGTAGTTGCTGAGATTGCCGTCCACTTCCAAGTCAGAGATATAGGCGCCGATTCCGGCCAGCCCGTACGGTTCGAATATCCCGAGGGGAAGGAACACTTTTGCGGTCGCGATCAATGGCACTACTTTCAGCTTCGATTCTCCGGGTTGTGCTGCTGCGGACCCTTTGCTTTCAAAGTAACCGCCTCCCAGTTCTATTGCTAACATGGGAAGAAAATAATGCCCAAAGGCGACCTCACCGGCGAATCCGGTCTTGCTGTCAATGTGAACTTTGCCGTCAATCACCGCAGCGCCACCGGCAGCATTGTTTATGTCGAAATTCGTACTGGGCGAATACATTCCGCCCTTGAGCACAACGTAGTTAGCTGGTTTCTCCGTTGCAGTTTTCTCTGCGGAGGGATTATCCTCTGCGGATGCCGGGGCGGTAGTGCCGATTAAAGCGACGGTGAGAGCCAGGAACAGCAGACTAATCTTTTTCATGTTTTCTCCTTGGTATGATGATATTTTATTGCAATTCCCCACCGATCAGAATTCATGTTGTCGCAGTTGCATAGCGCACCTCCTTTGAGAGTAACAACTCACGTACAGCAGAACGTTATAACGTGTGCCGTTTAATCAAGTGGATACTTCGCAACTAGCGTGCCAGAGAATTTATCCGGATACTGCTGGGGTAACGGTATGAATATACTGGTTAAACTGGGAGTGGGATGTGTGGAGCAAACGGGGAATCCGTCACGTAATCCGTCATGATTAACATAACTGCCATATATGACGGATCGTGGTGAGGCAAACAGTTGCAACTCAAGGATTCTGCTGAAAGCGCCGGAACTGAACGCCTAAGGCGTCCTGGTTTATTCCTTAAACGGCACTTAACCGCCGATAAAAACGGATACACGCCGATAAAACCAGGACTAACTTCAAAAAAACGAATCACCTTTGCGTTAACCCATTATTTTTCTTGAGACTTTGATTTCTCTGCGTGTATCTGCGTACATCGGCGGTTAACCGCTTTTTTTATGTTTATTCAAATATGCCGGTATCCCGGTATTTTTCTGCGACCTTTCTGAAGTGGAACCCGTAGATTGCATAGGTTATGGCCAGCGGGAAAAGCCGTGGTCGCGTGATGAGTGACCAGAAGAAGAGTTTCCAGAAGTAGAGTCGTTCCCTGCCGACAACTCCAAGGAACAGGATTGATTTGAAGAGCGCCCCGATATACCCCGGCTGGAGGTGAAATTTTCCCAGATGCTGCGGTCGATACTCCCTGAGGAGCCGGATTACCCGCTGATAGTAGTTTCTGGGTGAGTAGATGGTGTCGAGTATGGTCCGGTACCCGTCGATAAGCGTCTTCACCTCCATCCGGGGGATGAAGTTAAGGTCGCTGTCCATGTTGTTGCCGGAGTCGTCGCCGAGAAGTCTCCCTTCCCGCGACATGCGCTCGTGAAGTTTGGTCCCGCGAATGGCGGAAAGCAGGCCGACCATGGCGGTGACGATGCCGCTTTCCTGGATGAAGCGTATCTGCTTGTCGAAGATTGAGGGGGGGTCACTGTCGAAACCGACTATAAACCCCCCATGCACCTGCAGGCCGGCCCGCTGGATGCGCTTGACCGATGCCAGCAGGTCGCGGTTCCTGTTCTGTACCTTGCCACTCTCGGCGTGGCTCTCCTCGTACGGGGTCTCGATGCCGATAAAGACCTCTTCGAATCCGGCCCTCACCATCAGTTCCATGAGCCGGGAATCATCTGCCAGGTCGATGGACGCCTCGGTGTAAAAGTAAAACGGGTACTCTTTCTGCTCCATCCAGTCGATAATGGCGGGAAGGACTTCCTTCTTCAGTTTCCCCTTGTCGCCGATGAAGTTGTCGTCGACGAAGAAGATTGCCCCGCGCCATCCCCGGGTATACAGGCTGTCCAGTTCGGCGATCACCTGCCCCAGAGCTTTACTCCGTGGTTTTCTCCCGAACAGCGCGGTGATGTCGCAGAACTCGCAGTCAAAGGGACACCCCCGGCAATACTGGATATTCAGGGCGGCATACTTCCTGACGTCGATCAGATTCCAGAGCGGGATGGGGGTGTGTGTCAGGTCCGCCCAACGGGTGTCGGTATAGAGATGCCGTGCTCCACCACTATGCAGGTCCGCCAGGAACGGCGGGATGGTGCATTCCGCTTCCCCCAGCACCAGATGGTCCACCTCGGGGAAATCATCGTGGCAGGCGGTAAAGAGGGGGCCGCCGGCAACCGTTTTCACTCCCAGCTGCCGACAGCGGTCGATCACCTCCTGCGCAGATTTTCGCTGGATGGTCATGGCGCTGATGAAAACGTAGTCCGCCCACGTCAGCTCTTCATTAGTGAGGGGGCGGACATTCATATCGACAAGTTTTTTTTCCCATTCATGAGGGAGCATGGCGGCCACCGTCAGAAGCCCCAACGGTGGAAAGCTTGCCTTCCTGGCAATGAATTTCAACGCATATTTAAAGCTCCAGAATGACTCGGGGTAATAAGGATATACGAGAAGAATATTCATCTTACTTCTCCTGTAACGTGTTAATTAATGAAAATATCAAAAATTTGGAGAACAAGGAGTAAAGTTGGAAAAATCAGACTGTTATGCCAGGTATTAAATAACGGGTATACCTGGCTTGATGCTGTAAAACCCGACAGATTCCTAGATCTTGAAGAACGCGAGCAGATCTTTGTTGACCTGGTCCTTGAGTGTCGAGCACATGCCGTGTGGTGCACCCGGATATATTTTCAGTGTGGCGCCTTTGATGATCGTGGCCGAAAGCTGCGCCGAGGCGCCGATCGGTACGATCTGGTCGTCGTCGCCATGAAGGATCAGGGTCGGCACGTTGAATCTCTCGAGATCTTTTGTGAAGTCGGTCTCGGAGAAGGCCTTGATGCAATCGATGACACTTTTGAGCCCGGCCTGCATCCCCTGGAGCCAGAACGAGTCCCGCAGGCCTTGCGAAACCTTGGCGTTCGGCCTGTTGGCGCCGTAGAACGGCATGGTAAGATCCTTGAAAAACTGCGAGCGGTCGGCGAGGACTCCGGCGCGGATCTTGTCAAATGCATCTATCGGCAGGCCACCGGGATTGGCGGCCGTTTTCAGCATCAACGGCGTCACCGAGCCGATCAGCACGGCTTTGGCCACACGTTTGGTGCCGTGGCGGCCGATATAGCGGGCAACTTCTCCGCCGCCTGTGGAGTGGCCGACATGGATCGCGTTCGTCAGGTCAAGCGCTTCGACGAGCCCAGCCAGGTCGTCGGCGTAGGTGTCCATATCGTTACCATCCCAGGGTTGGCTCGATCGGCCATGGCCGCGGCGGTCATGGGCAATGCAGCGATAGCCGTGGTTGCTCAGAAACAGCATCTGATCTTCCCAGGCATCAGCGTTCAGCGGCCAGCCATGGCTGAAGACGACGGGCTGACCGCTGCCCCAGTCCTTGTAATAGAGCGTGGTGCTGGCCGATTTTTCTTTCCCGATAGTTATGTAGCTCATAGAGAATCTCCTTTCCATAATAGTAACTCAAGTTGAACAAAATGCACGGCACTGCCCGTGTCCTGCTGGAAAAGTGAATGGCAACCACCGTGCCATATCTATGCGAGCGTGTTTTGAATGCATAACGGGCAGATAATACGAGTTAAAAATGGAAAGAGGAGGTGCGTGGTAGCGGGGCGATTGTCATAGTAATCCGTCACATCTAACAAAACTGCCACATATGGCAGATGATGGTGGGACACCTGTTTGTGACTCTGGTTGTATGCAGAAACGGTTGAATAAACTTCTTACGCCACCCTCTGTTTCTGTGTCGGAAAGTGCTGCGTCGCTCGGGCATTGCGTACGACGGCTTGCCGAACGCCATCCATGACCACCGTTTGGTACAGGGAGTCAAGCTCGTTACGCGTGTTTACCGTTATTTTACCCGGTATGCCGGGCAGATAGCTACCGGCATAGAGTGAATTCGCCCTGCTGAATTTTTCAAGTGCCGCAGTAGTGTCGGCTGAGGTGAGCAATCTGATGCCTTCCAAAACAGTGCTGTAGAACTCGAGGGCATCCACATGAATACGCTCATGATTGATCCTTATGCCCTTGTTTTCTACAATAAGAGGGTTGAAACCCAGCCCCTTGATCAGGAAGGTGTTGAGAGGCCGGATAGCGATTTCCTCCAGTCGGTGCATGGTGGTTTGTGTCGCTGGTACGCCCCACATGGAACGGCAGATCCGGTCCCAGGTAAAGTACAGGTCCAGCGGCGAAAGGAGCGAGCAGAAAAAAACTTTCACCGTTTCGTCCGGCCAGTCGGTCAGGAGCGATGTGCCATCGGCAGAAATGCTGAAGCGTCCCAGTGTTTGGATTTCCAGCGTGGTATAGGCTGTATTCATGAAACTCCCCGCGAAATCAGGTGACAACTCACATAAAACAGGGTGGTAAATATTTTTTATTACAGAGTATGAGGCAACTTACGTGCCAGAGAATATCTGATGATGTAGAGAGCGTAACAGGCTGATTGTACGGGAAAAAGAGGGAGGGTGACGTGCTGGTGAATAAAAAACTATCAGTAGAATCCGTCAGGTTTAACATATCTGTACTATTTAACGGTTCATGTAGAAACATCTGCCGGCGCATGTGAAATTGTTTGTGTAAATGGCAAAATCGGTAGAACTCAACCAAAAGGAGAGATTGAAGTGGCGCCTGATTTATTATTTGCAATTCACACGAATAGAGATATAGTTTTCATTAGTTAAGATTCTTTTTCAGAAAGGGCCTCCAGTGGCCATTATTTTGCACAGACAGACAGACAGACAGACAGACAGACGGCATCTCCAGCATCTGACGAGCTTCGCTGTCCACAATTACTCTGATTGATCACGACAAGCGGTGCACGGAACTATTCGTAGCGCCGTTTTTTTTTGTTAAATAGTAAATCCCATGTCAACCCAAAAACAGAAACTAGCCGTAATGTCAGAAACAGTCAGATCCCTAATCCGTGACACGTGAGGGTTACAATGAATACCAACAAAGCCAGGAACCTATTGGTAGCTGACAAACTGCGCATGAAAGCGGAAAAACAGTTGCAGGTGAAAACAGCGAAACTGCCTGTACCCCGGACCAATGAAGAGATTCTGCGGGTAGTCCATGAACTTGAAGTCTACCAGATCGAGCTGGAGTTACAGAACGCCGAGCTCCGCCAGGCCAGAGATGAGAGGGAAAAAACATTAGACAAATACACCGACCTCTTCGATTTTGCTCCGATCGGCTACTTTACTCTCGGTCGCAACGGGTCCATCAGTACCGTGAACCTTGCCGGTGCCAGCCTCCTCGGTATTGAGCGTTCCCAGCTACTCGGCCGACGCTTCGGGCTGTTTGTTGCCGATAAAGTCCGTCCACTCTTCTCTGATTTTCTTGAAGTGGTATTTGCCAGGCAGGGCAAGGAGTCCTGTGAGGTAAAGCTTGCCGGAGAGGGGCATTCACTGCTTTTTGCGCAGATCGAGGCTGTTGCCTTCAAGTCGGGGCAGGAGTGCCGCATTGCGGTCATTGATATTACAGAACGCAAGCGGGCCGAAGAAGCGTTATCGCAGAGCGAACAGCAGTTTCGGACTCTTGCCGACGCCATTCCCCACATGTGCTGGATGGCGAACGCAGACGGCGGGATATTTTGGTACAACCAGCGCTGGTATGAGTATACCGGTACCACTCCCGATCAGATGAA
>JABBNX010000237.1 GCA_019352135.1 Pseudomonadota bacterium | reverse complement strand
CAACACCCAAAACCTATTACTCATTTGGTAAAACTAAGTCAGGTTCTCAGCGGTAAACCCGGAAACCAGCTCCTTAAAGGCGAAGATTTTCGGGTTTAGTTATTTGTGGTTCTTGTCTGCGGGTGCAAATCCTAAAGTGTTATTTCAACACCTTTGTGGAATGGCTTGGTATTTAATATGCCTGTTGAGTAGAAGCTGACGTGGCCATACTGATTACAGGTGATATCGCCATAATTGAAATATTCACTTGTGGTGCAGCTTTGGAGCAGCCCGTTTTCGTATAAGTTGACAGGTTCATACTGCTTGCAGGTAACGCCATTGATAACGAAATTGTCCTTGAGTAAACCTCCGGCTCTGCCGGGGGACTCACAAAGTTTGACAGTTCCTGCAATATGTAGAAACCCCCTTTAACGTGAACCGCTCAAAGTACACGAAAAAAGGAGGTTCCATGGACAACGCTCAAAGTTTATGTCACTCGAAGTGGGATTGCAAGTATCACGTAGTTTGGATTCCGAAATGCCGTAGGAAAGTGTTGTATGGTCGTATTGGTGGACCATCCCCGCAGAGCGATCAAAGAACAAGCGATCACACCGCGTTTATTTGACATCTTCATCACTGGAACTTATTAGCAGTCTCACAGTGACCGACCCGAAGACTCACGTCACGAAGGATAAGGGCTTTATTTTCCCCTGCCCTCATAAAGACAAATCCATACAAGGGCACGCGATGTAAGTTTCCGTTCGTCGTTGTCTTGTATGGCCGCTCAAAGACAAGAAGGGCAGGCCGCTCTTTGGAGCAGACGGCAAAGCCGCAACCGAAAACCTGCTGGGGGTTGACCAATGGACACTGCACGACCTGAGACGCACGGCATCAACGCTTATGTCCAAAGCAAAAATCTATTTGAGCACCGCGAACGTGTTCTAAATCATACACTCGGCAAGCTCGATCGAATTTACAACCAGCACGACTTTGACGATGAAAAGCAGGTTGCTCTTGAAACGCTGGAACGGAAGATCAATAGTATCCTTACCAAGAAGATCAGTAACGTCATACCGATTACAAGCAAGGCCGCATAAAATCAATTGCATGGTGTACGCCGAAAGGGTATAGTGAAAACATGATATTCGTTGAAGCCAAACCATTCACCCGGAGACGCCCGGATTATCTGACTGAAGAGGAACTTCGAGAGTTTCAGAACTATCTGCTTGAGACGCCGGACGCTGGCGACATAGTAAAGAACACTGGCGGAATTCGGAAAGTCCGGTGGAAGCTCAAGGGGAGCGGGAAACGTGGTGGGCTGCGAGTCATATATTACTGGCATGTGTTGGACAGTCATATCTACCTACTGTTCATATACCAGAAGAATGAATTTGAAGACTTGGAGAAGGACGAGTACGCCGCGCTGAAAGCTGTTGTAGAAAGGTGGAAATAATGGAAAAAACAGTAAAGAAAAGTCGCCTGTTTGATGAGCTGATGGAAGCGGTTGAAGATATCAACCAGTGGCGTGAAGACAAGATCACGTTGAAGACCTACACCGTGGAATCAAAGCAAATGGAGAAAGTCACGCCGGAGATTATTAGGGACACACGGGAAAAGCTGAACCTCTCTCGCCCGGTATTCGCTCACGAGCTGCACGTCTCACCCCGGACCCTGGAGAAATGGGAACAGGGCCGGACAAAGCCCAACGATCAGGCCGCTACCCTTATCATGATGGTGCGGAAGTTTCCTGACACTCTGCAAAGGTTGAAACAGTTGGCTGCATAGATCGACAAGGGGCTGTGATTCGCAGCCCCTTTTTTTATGGCTAAATAAATTATCAAAGTAGCGGCAAACTGTTTGCAATGTAAGAAGTGACATGATTTAGTAAGACTTTTCTTCTACAGTTCCTGCCTAAATTTGGGGACATCGGCTTTGTAACTCTCTGAAATTACGTTATCGCTCTTTGGTAAAACCGAAAAAATTCGAAAATCGTAGTGTCCTAAATTACTGCTGAATCAACTTGATTTGCTACAATTGTTGCTTAAAATGGTGGTGTCATCAGAGGAGGCCACCACCATGTTTGCACGAGTCAAAAATTCGGGTAACAATCAGTATCTCCAGATTGTTGTTAGGCGTCATCAGAAGGTTGTCATTTCCCTGCATCCCCGTCTCCGGCCTTTGACTTGAGTTTTAAGTTTTTTTCCAGTATTCCTCCTGTTTTTTAATCAATTCCATTTTCAACCTGTTATGACCTGAACCGGAATCTTCTTTCTGGAGGTGGTCATTGTCCAAGCACTGCGAGTTCTGCGGCAGGTTCTTCGTTCCCGATCACCGTGTCGGCAATCGCCAGCGTGCTTGTTCTCGTCCTGACTGCAAAGCTGCTCGCAAGCAGGCATCCCAGAAGAAATGGGTTTCCGGTGAGCCAGGGTATTTCCACGGCCGCTATCCCTATGTCAAGGAATGGCGACAAAAACGGCGTGACATAAAGTCCGAGGTGATACAAGACGAGAGACCACCCGCAAAGCCTTTACTGAAGCTGGTTTTCCTGGTGCCGATGACTTCCGGTTCCATGATACAAGACGAGATAACCCTCAAACGCTTTGACAGTACTACGTTTGCCGCCACTGGACTTCCTCGGCGGGTGATACAAGACACGATAGCCCGACCGCCATGACCGGATCTATGCTGGCATCCTCTGTATCTACTTTTATTCGCGGAGGCTGTCATGATAGATGACGAACTTGCTGCTCGTGTGCTGCAGCTCCACCAAACAGAGAAACTTTCTATTCGGCAGATAGCTGCGTATTGCGGTCTGTGTCGAAAGACCGTATCGCGTATTATTCGCGATGAAGGCAAAGATCCATCACGTTATGCGGTTGATACTCTCGTGAAACCGTACTGGCGGCTTATTGAATCATGGTACGCCGAATTTCCAAAACTCAAAGCGATGCAGGTGTTCGAGCGTCTTAAAGGACTGGGTTTCGTTGGCAGTTGTTCAACCGTTGAGCGGGCGACAAGAAAGCTTCGCACAAAGAAGCCGATCATGTACCACGAGCGGGTTCTGCTGCCTGGAGAGGAAGCCCAAGTGGACTGGATGGTGCTAACGCTTCCATGGGGGACAGTGTACGGATTCGTCTATGTCCTCGCCTGGTCCCGCTATCTGGTCCTGCGCTTCTATCCCCATATGACTTTCGAGTTCTTTCTGGACGGCCACCTTGAGGCATTTCGGGAGTGTATGGGAATTGCCCATGCACATCGTTATGACAATCTCAAGAGTGTGGTGATCTCCAGGAAACCGGTACTCCGTCTTAATGCCCAGTTTGTTGATTTCTCCCGGCATTATGGTTTTGCCATTCACCCCTGCACACCATATCGACCCAATGAGAAAGGTCGGGTTGAACGAGTGATCCGGGATATCAGGTCGTTTCTCTATACCCAGCATCCAAAGGATCTGGCGGATCTCAATCGCCTGGTCGATCAGTGGCAAAGGATTCGCAACAATTCGTCGCACAGTATGACAGGCAGGTCACCGTCGGATGCTTCATTCGAGGAGCCACTGAAAAAACTGCCGGCCATCGGCTATCCCGCCAAACGGGCTGTCGTGGCTACAGTTTCAAAAACCGGCTTCGTGGAAGTGGATAGTAATCGTTATTCCGTGCCATCACACTACTCGGGCCAGAGCGTGACCATCGCCATCTATCCGGAGAAGATTGAGGTGATCGTCAATTCCCATCCGGTGGCAAGTCATCGGCGCTCATTTGCAAAGAAGCAGACCATTGAACATCCCACCCACCGTACCGACTTGTTGGAAATTACTCCGGCCTATAAGCAGAAACGGATTTATCTGCTGATGACCCGGATGCATGCCGATATTGCCCGTTTTATCCAAAATGGGGAGCGTGATGGCAATGATCCGCTGAAGGCAGCTCATACCCTGTTCCGGTTAAGGGGAGGGGCTTTGAAGATAAAACAATGCCGGAGCTGTGCTTATGGCGAGTGGGGTTTATATAAAAATCCCTGTAAGAGATGCTATATCGATAACAAAAATTTTGATAATCCCTTTTCGATGTGGGAGCCAAAAGAGGATAAATTAACGGTACTAGTGTCTAATTGCATAAATTTGTGATTGTATTTTTTAGCTGCGAACCTTTTAC
>JABBNX010000236.1 GCA_019352135.1 Pseudomonadota bacterium | reverse complement strand
AACTATCCCGGTGTTGCATGTTTCCGAGCTGCCATCACCGGCGCTCCGTTTCGTGTGTACTTCTCGTATTGGCGAGAGAAGTACGGCTCTTTCTTGCTAAACGTTGTCGCCCTTTTTAGCGGCAATGGTTCCCAACAATCCCATGAGGCTGAAGCTGTTTAATTGTTGTAGAGAGGGGCGCAACATCCTGCCCATGAAGATGCGGCGATAATTGACTTCGGCCATTTTTTCCGGTGTTGAGCTTTGGGTAAGAAGGCTTATATCCCTTTTCTTGCCGTAGTAACGGACATTGGGACCAATCTTTACCGTGGCGCTCTCCAGTCTGATGGCCCCTTTGTCAATGTAGCGGGCTATCCCGGATTTTTTATCGTTCAGGTCCCCGTAAATGCGGGCCCGGGCAAGGCAGGTCTGAACGCAGGCCGGTTCCAGACCAACGGCGGTTCGTTCAACGCAGAGCGTGCATTTGTCCGCTTTGGGTGTGCCGTTTTCTTCAAAGAGATATCGCGCCGTATAGGGACAGCTATCAGCGCAGGCGCCACACCCCAGGCAACGTTCCTTGTCGATTTGTACCGTGCCGTTAAACGGGTCTTTCCACGTGGCGGCAACGCTGACCGTTTTTTTCTCACCGGTTTTGGGATCGACAAAGGTTACCGCTACTTTGTCGGCAGGGCAGCTTTCCACACACACCGGGCTATCGCAATGGTTGCACAGGCCGACGTAATAGGTTGAAGCCAGACCATGCGGAGTGGCGTCGGGTCCCAGGCGTTCGACCCAGTTTCTGCGCTGTTTCCTCTGTGCGCTGTCTACGCCGACAGGGACGTCCCATTCAGCTCTGCAGGCAACGCTGCAGGCGTGACATCCGACACATTTGTTCAGATCTATAACCATGCCGTATTGACTCATAGGTATCTCTCCATATATTGTTCAGATTTTCTCAGTGTAGTGACGCCCTCACGCGGGAATACTCAGTACCTTGCCATCTTTCATGATCCGTACAAAGCTGTTGCGCATCCCGTGGGCACCGGTTTCCGGATCAACTGATGGTTTGGTGATCAGGGCCTGGTCATCAATCCCTTTGTTTACCGCGTTGGTCATGGCCGGATTCCGTGTGCCGTAACCGTGGGCCGTAAAGATGGTGTCTTTGCGGATGCCCTGGGTAACCTTAAGAATACTGGTGGCTGCCGAGACGACACCATCCTGGTTGACCAGGCTGATCCTGTCGCCGCTTTTAAGGCCAAGTTTCTGTGCGGTTTCCTGGTTCAGCCAGATCGGATTTTCGGGCATTTCAGCGTTCAGCCAGACATTGTTCTGACTTCGATTAAAGGTATGGACCGGCACTCTGCCGTACACCAGCCGGGCGAAACCGTGTGGCGGCTCCGGGACGGGAGTATAGTTCGGGGCGCCGGGATAGCCCGCTTCGGCAAGGTCTTCGTTGAAAAATTTGACCGGATAGGCCGTACCGTATGGGTCTGAGCCGGGTTGGAGGTGAATGCCGTCTTCCTTCTTCAGTTGGGCCAGAGAAAGGTTGGCACCGGCCAGAACCTTTTCCAACATGGCTTCCGAGGTGGGAGCCGGGATCTGTTTCGCGTGTCCCAACCGTTTCGCCAGTTCGTTGGTGATCCATACCGAATCCTTGCGCTGATGATCTGCTGCCAGCGGGGAGACAAACGGTGTGCGTGGGGCGATATACTGTTGTTGTTTGTCGTTGAAATCCCACTGAACACCGGTTTTTACGAAATAATCGTACCGTTCCAGGTAGGAGAGCTCCGGCAGCAGGATGTCGGCGTACATGGTAATGTCGGTCGGCATGACGTCAACCACCAGTACAAAATCCATCTGCTGCAGCATTTTGACCGTATCTTGCTGGCCTGGAATGGTCTGGATGATATTTTGTCCCCAGGCGATGCAGGCCTTGATCGGATAGGGTTTGCCGGAGATGGCGGTATCGCGGATCATCTGGGTCGGAGTGCCGGGAGGTGAAAATTTGTATTTTTCGGCCATTTTATGCAGGGCAAACTCTTCCGCATGTTCACTGCCTATATCAGGCCAGGCCACTTTACCCAGCTTGGGCCCTTTCGGTTTTACAAAGCCGCCCTTGGTGCCAATGGCGCCCAGCAGGCCGGTCAAACAGGCTAGCGCCCGCTCCCGTTGAAAATCGGTGCCGTACCAGGTGACATGGCGCCCGGGATGGATCGAGACATGAGGGGCGTTTTTCGCGAGAAGATCGGCAACTTCCTTGATCTGTGCCGCAGGGACATCACAGATTTTTGCTCCCCATTCAAGGTCGGCATGGGCGATGGCTTTGGCAAATTTGTCAAATCCTTCACCATTCTTCTGCACATACGCCTTGTCGTAGGCGCCTTTCTTGACCAGATAGTTCATGATGGCCAGCAGGAAGGCGGTATCGGTACCCGGCTTGATCTGTACCCAGATGTCGGCCTTTGCTGCCGAGGATGAAAAACGGGGATCGACGACAATCAGTTTGGCACCGTTTTCCAGTCCTTTCAGATACTGTTTGACATGGGAGACATGAATGTTTTCGCCGATATGAGTGCCGATCAGAAAGATTGCCTTGGCGTTCGGCATATCGACGCTTTCATCGGCTCCAACGCCAAAGGTGTTAATGTAGGCCATGTCGCGGGGGCCGCGGCATTGAAAAAAGGAAGCCTCCGAGTTGTTGGGGGTGCCGACGACATACTCGAAGTAGTGCATCGGATAGGTAGCGGAACAACCGTGGGGAAAGACGGCAATGCCTTGCGGGCCATTGTTTTTGATAACACCTTGCAGGCGGGCTGCACATTCGTCAAGGGCTTCATCCCAGGAGATCCGTTTCCATACCGGAGCGCCGCGCTTGCCGACATTTTTCAGCGGATATTTGAGGCGATCGGGATCGTACAGCAGTTTAACTCCGGCGTTGCCGCGGGCACAGATACTGCTGCCGTTGTCAATACTTTTGGGGTTGCCTTCCAGCTTCACCAGTTTGCCGTCACGCAGTTTGCCGACCAGCTGGCAGCGCCAGAAGCACATTTCGCAGAAACTGCCGGAAACGGTGGTGGTGTCGCCAAAACTGCCGGGGGCGGTAAACGGTTTCCTGACAAAACCGGACCGGGCCTGCGCTCCTGAAGCCAGCCAGCCCGACAGTGCTGTGGTTAGTGCTGCAGAAGCCGATGCCTGCAGAAAACTCCTTCGGGTCATCTGAAATGCCATATTACGGTTCCTCCCTGGTAAAGAAATCAACTAATGTGAGTAGTGTGGAATAAAACGTGTTGGTTGATCCGCTCAGTACACGTTCCCTGAAAAGAGGGAACCATCTCCGGAAATGTTCATTTAAAAACTGCTCCGCCACTTTTTCCTGCTGCTCATCGATCAGCAGGGCGATGAATTCAAGTTCAAGCGCCAGGTGGTCAGGTATATCTCCTTCGCCTGCCACATCAAATCCTTCCCGGAGGTAAAACTGCTTAACCCATACTGCTGAGGGGCCGTACAAGTTTCCTTCCTGATCCAGGTAAATCGAACTGTACGGGGGAGCGATAACTGCGGGTGCGGCGTTTATAAACAGCCTGGTATATTCAATCTGTAATTGTTCAAGCCCCTCTTGGTTGGAGCAGTAGCGCTGGCGCAACGCGAGGGCATCATTGTCAAGGTCAAGGTTTTGCACGATGCTGCCAAACAGATCAAAATATGGTTCACTGAGCCAGGTCCGCTCGGGGTAACGAAACGATTGTGCTAAAAATTTATAGAACGCTGCTGGAGTTTTTGAGTGAGAGTTTTTCATCGCTACCCGATTATGTTTTCGTAAGGAACTGACGTGTGTGGTGAATGGTGCGGGGTCGATCAAGTGACCCCGCACCAAGGGGGTTAGCAGCCCTGCATGGAGGCGGCTTTGTCAACCTTGACGGTTTCTCCGGCTTTCAAACCGGCAGCATTGCCGGCTTTGATGGTGACTTTGGTGCCGTCTACGGCAGTTACTTTACCGGATTTGCCGTTCAGCTTGACGGCGGCGCCTTTTTTCAGCTTGGCGTCTGAGCCCATCTCAACCGTGGCATGACCGTCGGCGACAGAAACAACTTTGCCTTCGGCGGCAAAGGCTGCGGTAGCGGCAAACAGCGACAGGGCCAGCATGATGATGATTTTTTTCATGTTAA
>JABBNX010000235.1 GCA_019352135.1 Pseudomonadota bacterium | reverse complement strand
TACAACATGTAGTAAAAACTCATTTAAGAAGATTTTTGAATGGTTTTGAAGCAACACGAAGCAATCATATAAAACATATATTTACAGCTTGACTTCGTACCTATTAGCCGCTAATCTTTAAGAAAGGATTAGCGGCTTTTTTAATTCTGTTCGTACCTATGTCGTACCTTTTAGCTGCTAGGCCGTCATTAGGTACGAAAATCATCAAAGGAGATGACACCATGCCTAAACTGCAATTGACAAAGAGCGCCATTAATAAGCTGGACTTTACTCCAAGTGGGCAGGTTGACTATTGGGATACTGAGCTTTCAGGTTTTGGCCTCCGTGTCGGCAAGGAGAGCAAAACTTTCATGGTCAAGGCTGATATTAAAGTCCCAGTCACTGACAGCTCCAAAAAGCCGTACAAGACCGTCAAGGAGATGATTGGTCGTTATGGTGTGTGGACTCCAGAACAGGCAAGGGTGGAAGCGGCAGACCGTATCAAGAAGATTAAAGCCGGGATACCGACCGCCGAGGTTGTAATCCCTACCTTGCTCAAGATGGCCGAGCGGTATCTTAACGATAATACCCGCTCGGCTGGCACCCAGAAGCGGTACTGTGAATTATTCAAAACTGGCGTGTTCAAGGAATGGGGGCAACTCACTATTGATGTTGCATCGGAAATAGAGCCGGACATCATCATTGAAGTGTTCAGCCGGATCAACAAAGACAACGGTCCGTTTGCCGCCAAGTTATCGTTCCAGCGCTTACAGGCTGTTTTGAACTATGCCCGGATACTTTACCCAAAGTTGGTTGAAAAGAATCCTGTCCGAGTTATCGGTGACGCCAAGCTGTGGCCAAAAACAAACGTCCGTACCGATTGCCTCAAGGGTAACGACTTCAAACGGTTCTATGATGGTTTGACCAGGTACAACGAAGTTACCCGCGATGCCGTGTTAACTTGTCTATACACTGGCATGAGAAACGTAGAAACCGCCTCGCTCCAATGGCATAACGTGGACATGGAAAAGGAACTCTTGCTGATCCCTATTACCAAGAATGGCAAGCCGCTGCATGTTCCGCTGTCCAAGCATGTTATGGCGATACTGAAACGGCGACAAGCCACAGCAGACGGCAGTGACTATGTATTTCCGGCTCAATCTGACAAAAATAAACAGCCGTATGTTGTGTTAACTCCGGCAGTATTGCGAACAAATACCGGTCTGAACATATCAATCCACGGACTCCGCCGTTCTTTTGCCACTGTAGGGGAAAAACTGAAGATCAGGCGGCAGGACATCGACCTGCTTATCAATCATTTTGATAAATCCGTCACAGGTGAGCATTATTCCTGTACCGATGTTGATGACCTCAGACAGCCAGTACAAGCGATATGCAACGAGATTGAACGGCTTATGGTGGAAGGTGTGGGAGCCAAGGTTATTCAGCTACATGCAGCACAGGCGGCGTAAGGGTGGTCGCGCTTAATAGTGAGTTTCTCGAATACAAGGCAGAGTTTTATCGACTGCGTTACGAGTTCTTCAAGTTGTATCCTGAACCGGATGGCCCTTGTCTTGCCCCTGAATTGTGCAGCCAGTCGCAATATATGTGCGAGAACTGTCAACTGTGGGCAGGGTGGGAAATTAAAAACGCGTGTTACAAAAGATTGGCGGAAAATCCAGATAACGACACTTCACTGCCAGTTGATGCTGTGGAAAATATTATGGCGCTTAATTGTATCGAGTTCAATCGAACCCATACCATGCAAGACATAGAGACGGCGATTCGTCAACAGTACAATTTAGCTTTGCAACAGGCACGAAAGATTAACTCTGGTACGCTGATATTACGCGACCACCTACGGAATGTGGCCGGAAAGTATTATAGCAAAGATAAGTTCGCCTATTGGCGTCGCTGCCTAATAGTCTATTCCTTGAAGATGAACGGACTCGGATGGGAAGCTATAGGCTGCGACATAGGTAAAATATCTTCAAAAAAAACCGATAAAGTGTTGCCAAAGGGCACCGTGACAAGGGATGTGAGAAACGATTTTACAGAGGCCATGCGTCTTATCACAAGTGCGGTGGATGGCAGTTTTCCCGAAGACCCCGCAAAAGAATAATCTCCTGATCACCAACCGCAGTTGGGGTTTTATCTATATCGTCAAAGCCCCACCCTAACCAACTGTAATTCAACAATAATTCATGATAAATCCTTCCTGGCGAGTCGCGACCGTTAATCTCGTTGCAAAAGGATTCCACATGAATACCACCGTATTGAAATCAGCAACATCCAACGAAGCACACAAGAAGAACCTCACTGAAACGGAAGCGGCGGCAGAATACGGAATGTCGGTTCACTGGTATCGCCGTTCAAGGTGGGCTGGTGATGGCCCCTGCTTCATCAAACTTGGTGGTGCTATCCTGTACCCACGAACGGAGCTTGAATCCTTCTTTGATGCCCGTCTGGTCAAGAGCACGTCTGAATCATCCATCCGTAAGCTCTCTGCAACAGGGAGGGCTTGATCCATGCAAGCATCCAGCACCTACAAAATAACGAATCCTGAAATGGGGAGTTTCATCGAATTCCGCACAAGCCGTATTCCTGGTCTCAACCGCAAAGCTCCCGGCGAGCTTGTTACAATCGAATTTCCTTCAACTCCTGATGTTGTCCAAGCGGCTCTTGAGTATGCAGCCGGTTGTCCTGAATCGCGCCTCTTGAATATCCGCACAAGGTTGTTTCGTCGAATTCGGGAGGTGAAGTCATGAAGCCTATCCACATTATCACCTCAATTACTACACCACGCCCAACGGCTTCACAGCCGCCGTGCAAGCGCAACATCCTGCATGATCCTCATTCCTGCAAATGTGAACAGCCATGTCCTGCATGTTCCTGTTCGGAAGCAGGGGGATTGCTATGATCGAATCTGACTGCGACAAACTGAAAGTTTCTGAACTGTTGATGAACTTCAGCGCCTTTGTCAACATAGGATGCTCCGGCGCACAACCATTAATTCTAAACCGTGAAGAGTTTATCAAGCTGTTTTCAAAACACAAAGTCAGGATCAATAAGGACGGCAGACTATTTGCTCCGGCAACCTTCAAAAAAAGCAGATCGAACGCTACTTTTATATCAGCATCCGGTATCTGTCTTGACTTTGATCACGGTTCGCCAGAAGTTGAAAAGGTGCTTGAACTCTTTCCCGACACCCTTGCAGCTTACTACAGCACATTTTCACACGGCTGGACGAGTAAGGGGCATAAGTCGGGGTTGCTGAAGATTCCGGCAAATACCACTTATACACCAGAGAATCCGCGTTTTCGTGTAGTCCTTCCGTTGTCACGTCCGGTCAATTCCGATGAACACGCCTGTTTAGTTCTGGGTGTCAAGAGCATTATCCCTCCTGCATTGATGGAGTGCCTCGACCAGACCTGTTTTGAAAGAGCGCGGTCGCACTATTTGCCGTCATGTCTCCCTGGGCATGAAAGTCACGCCTTCGCTGATCACCAGGAGGGCGAGCCGCTAGACGTGGAAGCCTTCCTATCCTTGGGGAATGCTGCTGCAGTCTCGGCAACCAAGAACATTGAGCAATCTGCAACCGCTCTGGCAGAGGCCCATCATCCGGCACCTATTTCGACAGCATCCAGCGTCTACGAGTTCACCGACTCGGCCACCGGCGAAATACTCAACCTCACCATCTGGGCTGCACAGAATCCGGCTTTCGATATTGTTGCAGCCATTGACCGGAAGTATTTCCGTAGTAACCCCAAGGAAGATGGCAAACAGCACATTGTCTGCCCGTTTGAGGATCAGCATACAGACCAGGGTGATGACCTTGCCACCTTTGCCGCAAACGCCTCACCGCCACAATTCACCGCCTGGGATATTCATTGCTGCCATGCCCATTGCTCCGGTCGTGATCGTCTGGATTTTATTAAGGTCATGCTGGAAAAAGGGTGGTTGTCAGTCGATCAGCTCCAGGCGGCAGCTCCGGCAGCAATCGAAAAAAGACGCCCACCAAAGCAAGCCATTCCACAAAGGTGTTGAAATAACACTTTAGGATTTGCACCCGCAGACAAGAACCACAAATAACTAAACCCGAAAATCTTCGCCTTTAAGGAGCTGGTTTCCGGGTTTACCGCTGAGAACCTGACTTAGTTTTACCAAATGAGTAATAGGTTTTGGGTGTTG
>JABBNX010000040.1:15471-25097 GCA_019352135.1 Pseudomonadota bacterium | reverse complement strand
ATGCCGGCTGCTCGCTATACTTCTGACAACTTTCCCTGATCAAGGAATCTATGGTCTGCATAACTGACCTCAAAACGGTATTTTGTGTATACTAGCACGACAGCGCCGCATGTTGTCAAAGCTAAATGAGCCGTTATCCGGCAGAAAATGCTTTTTCGGCGTAGCCGGGAATGCTATAGTGCTGTTCCTATATTTACCTCAGGTAGAACCATTTCAAAGGAGTTGCTCAATGTCTGAACTTCGTGTCCGCTTTGCCCCCAGCCCAACCGGTTACCTTCACGTCGGTGGTGCTCGTACCGCGCTTTTCAACTGGCTGCTGGCCAAAAACAAGGGTGGCACATTCATTCTGCGTATTGAGGACACCGACGTGGAGCGTTCCACGAAAGAATCTGTTGATGCAATTCTTGATGGCATGAAGTGGCTCGGACTGGAGTGGGACGAGGGTCCCTTCTATCAATCAGATTCGTTTCCGCTTTACAAGGAGCATGTCCAGAAACTGTTGGATTCCGGCCAGGCCTACAAATGTTACTGCACAACCGAAGTGCTTGATGCCAAACGTACCCTCGCAATGCAGGAAGGGCGCAAGCCGAAGTATGACGGCACCTGCCGCGAGCGGGCGGATCAGCCTGACGGCCAGCCATACGTTGTTCGCTTCCGGGCGCCGCAGGGCGGAGTGACCGCTTTTGATGACCTGATCAAAGGGGTTATCACGTTCCCGAACGAAGAGCTGGACGACCTGATCATCCAGCGCACCGACGGGACGCCGACTTACAATTTCTGCGTGGTGATTGACGATGCCACCATGCGTATTACGACCGTCATCCGGGGGGACGATCATGTCAACAATACGCCGCGCCAGATTCAACTCTACGAAGCACTCGGCTTTCCGGTGCCGCAGTTCGCCCATGTTCCGATGATCCTCGGCTCCGACAAAGCGCGACTCTCCAAACGGCATGGGGCCACCAGCGTTATTGCCTACCGTGATATGGGGTTTTTGCCGGAAGCGTTACTAAACTACCTGGTGCGGTTGGGATGGAGTAACGGCGATGATGAAATTTTCAGCCGTGACGAGATGATTCACAAATTTGACATCCACAATGTGGGCCGTTCCGCTTCGGTATTCAATACCGAAAAACTGCTCTGGCTGAATGCCCACTACATCAAAAACGGTGACCCGGAGCGGTTGGCAGGCCTGTTGCTGCCGCACCTGTCCAGCCGGGAAGTGACAACGCTTGGCGGACCGGATCTGATGACGGTCGTCAAAACACTGCAGGAACGAGCTCAGACACTGGAAGAAATGGCCGACCGCGCCGTATTTTACTACAATGCACCGGACAGTTACGATGATGCGGCTCTTGCCAAGTTTGACAAGGAGCAGCTTCTGGCTGTTTTTGACGTGGTTACTGAGAAGCTTTCTTCTGCACCTGTCAATACAGGTGCCGGGGTGGATGCACTCTTTAAAGAAATCTGCACTGAAAAGGGCTGGAAGATGGGTCAGGTTGGCCAGCCGGTCCGGATCGCTCTCTCGGGCGGCACACAGGCGCCGGGGATTGGTGAAATCGTGGTAACACTGGGGGTAGAGGAAACACTCAGGCGGATTAGTAGCGCACGGAAGTATATGGCAGGAAAATAACCGTTCTCGGCATGAATTAATAACAGGGTTGCCGGCATGGTGCACCGGCAACCCTTTTTACACAAATACGACCCGGTTCTTGCCACAATTCTTTGCCGAATACATCGCCTCGTCGATCCGTTTGACAAACGGGATCAACTCTTCTCCGGGCTGATAACTGCCGCCGCCGATACTTATGGTCATATGGGACCGCTCTCCCGAGGCTGTCGTAAATTCCCGCTTCGCAAAAGCTCGACGCAATCGTTCGGCAACAACCTGCGATTCACTCCAGCAAGTCGGTCACCAGTTCATCGCCATGTCGCAAAGCACTGCCGATCCCCTCGAAATAGCCCTGTTGCTCTTCGGTCTGTACCGGTTCAAGTTCTTCACGAAGAAAATCTGCATAGTTGCGTACGGCGCGAAGCGGTGCACGAATATCATGTGAAGCAACAAAGGCATATTGCGACAGCTCCTCATTAGCCTGCTCCAAAATCGCAGCCTTCGCCACCAGCTCGCCGTGCGCCTCCCTTAACTCTGCCGTGCGGAGGCGTACCAACCCCTCCAGATTGTCACGATATGTTTTTAAATCAGTTTCAGCCTGTTTACGAGCGGTAATATCCTGCAATGTTTCGATTACGCCGATCATGCGGCCGTTTGCATCGGTGAGAGGAGAGGCCGTAAAAAAAAGCCAGGCACCATCCTTTCCCATATCCGGAAAAAAATCTTCTGATTCATACGCTCCTTCAATAGTACAGGAGCGGCGCCAGATCTTGCCGTAGCGTCGATTAATTTCCTCGTCAGAAGCACCGGACATGATCAGATCAGCCATGAGCGGGCGCTCCAACGGATAAAATGCTTTCCAGGCCTGTCTGGTTCCAATTACTTCATCGGAGCCCAATCCGGTAATATGCTCACAGGCGCGATTCCAGAGGATAACCGTATTAGTTTCATTGATAACAAAGGTTGGGATCGGGCTTCCCTGTAACAGGTGACAGACTCTTGCCTGTTCATAAACCCGGCACATGCTTGCAGATCCTTCCGAGATCGCTTGTTTCATAATGAGCCTCGTGGTATCGTAGTCCACTATACTGTTGCATGCCCCAGACGTAGTTTTGTTGCCTCTGTGCCACCGGCTCTGTACACATTTGAACGGATGCACCTATTGCTTTTATAGAACAGCAGTATATACTGACATAACATATTATGACAACCTTCAATCTCACAACTACCTACACTCCCCGCGGCGACCAGCCACAGGCTATCACGGAGCTGACCGAGGGAATTGAACGGGGCGACCGCCACCAGACTCTGCTGGGGGTTACCGGCTCAGGCAAGACCTTCACCGTCGCCAACGTTATCGCACGCACCGGCCGACCGGCGTTGGTACTGGCTCCCAACAAGACGCTGGCGGCGCAGCTTTACGGCGAGTTCAAGGAGCTTTTTCCGGATAATGCCGTCGAGTATTTTGTCTCTTACTACGATTACTATCAGCCGGAAGCCTATATCCCGTCCAGCGACACCTTCATTGAAAAAGATTCTGCCATCAACGACGAGATCGACAAGATGCGTCATTCGGCGACGCGCAGCCTGCTGACACGGCGCGATGTCATTATCGTTGCTTCGGTATCCTGCATTTACGGCATCGGTTCACCCGCAGCGTATCAGGCGATGCACATCTTCTTTCATCAAGAGGATGAGTATGGCCGTGACGAACTGCTCAGGAAACTGATCGAGATCCAGTACGAACGTAACGACATGGATTTCCATCGTGGCACCTTCCGGGTGCGGGGGGATGTGATTGAAATATTTCCTGCCTACGATAGTGAACGGGCGCTCCGGATCGAATTTTTCGGCGATGAGGTGGAGGCCATCAGCGAAATTGATCCTCTTCGAGGAATCGTACTGCAAAAACTCTCCAAGTGTTCCATCTATCCCGCCTCGCATTACGTTTCCACACGGGAAACCCTGGAACGGGCGGTGGAGCAGATTCGGGTCGATCTGGCGGAGCGGATCAGCTATTTTCGCGAACGGAACATGCTGCTGGAAGAACAACGTCTTGAGCAGCGCACGCTCTATGATATCGAAATGATGGAGGAGATGGGATTCTGCCACGGTATAGAAAACTATTCACGCTACTTTGATGGTCGCCTGCCGGGTGAAGCCCCGTACACCCTCATCGATTACTTTCCGGATGACTTTGTCCTTTTTGTGGACGAGTCCCATATCACCATCCCCCAGACCGGGGCCATGTATCGGGGCGACCGCTCGCGCAAGGAAACATTGGTCAACTACGGTTTTCGCCTGCCTGCGGCGCTTGATAACCGGCCGCTCAATTTCCAGGAATTCCAGGCCCGCATCCGGCAGGTAGTCTATGTCTCGGCAACTCCGGCCGATTATGAGCTTGAGTCGAGTGGCGGCGTCTTTGTCGAACAGGTCATCCGTCCCACCGGGTTGGTTGATCCGGTTATAGAAGTGCGTCCGGCAACGGCAAAGGGAGACAAATTTGGCCAGGTGGACGACCTCCTTCATGAAGTGCGCGAGACCGTTACCCGTGGTGAGAGGGTCTTGGTAACAACCCTGACCAAACGAATGGCCGAAGAGCTGACTAACTATTATCGTGAATTGGGAGTCCGGATAAAATATCTCCATTCGGACATCGTTACCATTGAACGTATGCAGATCATTCGCGATCTGCGCTTAGGGGAATTCGACGTGTTGGTCGGCATCAACCTGTTGCGCGAGGGCCTGGATCTGCCTGAGGTCTCTCTGGTTGCCATTCTTGACGCCGACAAAGAGGGGTTTCTCCGGTCGCAACGGTCATTGATCCAGACCTGTGGCCGTGCCGCCCGTAATATCAATGGCCGGGTGCTGATGTATGGCGACAACGTGACCCGCTCGATGCAGGCCTGTATCGATGAAACCGGGCGGCGCCGGATCAAGCAGCTCGACTACAATGAAGAACACGGCATTACACCTGAAACGGTTAAAAAGGGGTTGCGCAGTATTCTTGAGTCGATTGAGGAGAAGGACTATGTCACGCAACCGGTTGGAATCGCCGAGGCAGGAGTGGAATACATCGCGCCAAAAGATATCCCGAAACGTGTTAAAAAACTCCGCAAGGAGATGCTGGCGGCGGCGAAAGAACTGAACTTCGAAAAAGCGGCCGAGCTTCGCGATCAGGTAAAAAGACTGGAAATGATGGAGCTGGCGTTGCGGTGAAACCGCTGACACCCGCATATCTGACGAGTATCCTTTGCAGGACGAAG
Organism: Pseudomonadota bacterium; assembly: GCA_019352135.1. GTDB lineage: Bacteria > Desulfobacterota > Desulfuromonadia > Geobacterales > Pseudopelobacteraceae > JACRCG01. Next base: position 20,219 of record JABBNX010000040.1, on the reverse strand, counting down.
GCGCTCCCCCCACAGGTCATCGGCGCTTTTCGCGCGATGGTCTACACCTATCACCGTGCTCATCCTCGCCCGATGCCGTGGCGCGAAACCAATGACCCGTACCGGATTTTGGTGTCGGAAATAATGCTGCAGCAGACGCAGGTAGAGCGGGTAAGACTCAAATATGCCGAATTTATACGTGCTTTCCCGACCGTGCACTCGTTGGCAGAAGCACTGTTGTCTGATGTACTGCATGTCTGGCAGGGGCTGGGCTACAACCGTCGGGCTCTGTATCTGAAACGCTGCTCCGAAATGATCGCCACTCACTATGCAGGCTGCTTTCCTCACACTCCCGTGGAACTTCAAACGTTGCCAGGAATCGGCCCCTACACTGCCCGTGCCGTAGCGGCCTTTGCGTATGGTATAGCCGAGCCGCTGATCGAGACCAACATACGTACCATTTTTATCCACTTTTTTTTTCATGGCTGTGAAAAGGTTTCCGACAGCAGGATCATGCCGTTGGTCGCGGCGACTCTTGACCGGGATAATCCACGCGAATGGTATTATGGGCTGATGGATTATGGAGCCATGCTCAAACAGGCCCATACCAATCCGGGGCGTCGCAGCAGTCACCACACACAGCAGAGCCGCTTTGAAGGTTCCAACAGGCAGATGCGCAGTCGGCTATTACGGGAGATAATGGTACAGCCGGGGATAACACAGGAAGAGTTGATCAAGATTGTGGCAGCAGGGCATGAAGCCGTGGAACGGAATCTTGATGCGTTGCGGCAGGAGGGATTTCTGTTTAAACAGGGCGATTGCTTCAGAATAGCAGGATAAAACAAGGGGGGCACGTGTGGCATGCCCCCCTTGTCAGCCATTACTCAAAAGATTACGCAGCTTATTTCTTGTGGCACTCTTTACACTTCGTCGGGCCCTTTTTCATTTCAGTGTGGCACCCTGTGCAGTTCTTGTGAGCCCAATCCTTACCGAATCCGGCAATTTTACCAGGGGTGCCTTCATGACACTTTTTGCAATCATTCTTCAAAATTTCCTGATGCATCTTGTGGGGGAAGGATACCGCACCAAAGGATGCCGGCAACACTATTACATCGGCTGCAAAGGCTGCTCCGGCAAAAGCGGTTACCGCAAACATTGCTACTACTGCGCTGATCTTTTTCATCTGATTTTCTCCTTGTTGGTTTATTTCTGCGCTATAACGCAGACGTAATTATTTTAATTATGTCCTAATTTTCCCATTTGTCAATTATTTAGCATATTGAATACCAATCCGCAACAATAATTGTAACTAACTATAAATATTCGATAAAATAATATATACTGAAAGCATGGCGAAATATTATACCGCAATTGAAGCGTAGCTAAACGTATTTGAAGCATCGTCAACACCGAAAGAGCTTGCCATACAGTTGATCAATTGAGTAAACTTTAAAAGCTATACCAATTCACGCAGGGGGGAATACATCAACATGCAGATTGTAAAAAATAGAAAAGGTTTTACGTTGATTGAGATCATGGTCGTAATTGTCATACTGGCACTGTTGGCGGCACTGGTCGCTCCGAAGCTGATGGGACGCGCGGATGATGCCAAAATCACCGATGCACATGTACAGATCAAAAACATCGAGACCGCACTCAAGCTTTACAAGCTTGATAACGGGAACTATCCGACTACGGAGCAGGGGCTGAGCGCGCTTGTTACAAAGCCGACTGTTGGTGTAATACCGAAAAGCTACAAGGAAGATGGCTATCTGGAGAAAAAAACGATTCCCAAGGACCCATGGGGCAACGACTACCTGTACCTTTCCCCGGGAGAACACGGCGACTACGATCTCTACTCCTACGGCTCTGATGGCGCCAAAGGGGGGGAAGGAAAGAATGCTGATATCACCAGTTGGGAGACCAAATAATAAAATATTTCGCACAATATGGTTGATATTTTATAAATCTGCGCTATAGTCTGATCCTCTAAACTATTATTTTAATTATGAATAAATGTTTTTAGTGCCTGTAAAGCACACATGAATCATCTACGAAAGAGGAGGCGGTCCAAATGGCGCAGAAGTTTGTGTATTTCTTTGGTAATGGTCAGGCTGAAGGTAGGGCCGATATGAAAAATCTTCTGGGAGGCAAAGGAGCCAATCTGGCCGAAATGTCCAGTATCGGTCTTCCGGTTCCGCCCGGATTCACTCTGAGTACGGAAGTATGCACCGAGTTTTACAAAAACAACAGTAATTACCCCGACGCGCTGGCGGCAGAAGTTGCCGTCCACCTTTCTCAGGTTGAAGCTCTGATGGGCCGGAAGTTCGGTGATCCCCAAAACCCCCTGCTGGTTTCAGTCCGTTCCGGTGCCCGTGCTTCCATGCCGGGCATGATGGACACCGTCCTGAATCTCGGCCTCAATGACATCACGGTGCAGGGCATTATTGTTCAGAGCGGTGATGAACGTTTTGCTTACGATGCCTACCGCCGTTTTGTCCAGATGTATTCCGATGTTGTCATGGGGATGGACAAACACTCCCTTGAACACCTGCTGGAGCAAAAAAAGGAAGAGCGTGGCGTTCACCTCGATACGGAGTTGAGCGCTGAAGACTGGAAGAGTCTGGTTGGCGCATTCAAAGCCAAAATAAAGGAAGAGCTCGGTGTAGCGTTCCCTGAAGATCCGCAGGATCAATTATGGGGAGCGATCGGTGCTGTGTTCGGCTCGTGGATGAATCAACGCGCTATCACCTACCGTCGACTGAATAATATCCCGGCTGAATGGGGCACCGCCGTCAATGTCCAGTCAATGGTCTATGGAAACATGGGCGATGATTGTGCCACCGGTGTGGCATTTACCCGCGACCCCTCTACCGGTGAAAATTATTTCTACGGAGAATACCTAGTTAATGCCCAGGGTGAAGATGTCGTTGCCGGCATTCGCACTCCGCAACCGATCAACCGCGCCAAAGCCACGACGTTGCCGCCGATGGAAGAGGTAATGCCGGAGTGCTACCAGCAGCTGGCTTCCATCCGCTCAATCCTCGAAAAACATTACAAGGATATGCAGGATATAGAGTTTACGATTGAAAAAGGCAAGCTCTTCATGCTGCAGACCCGTAATGGCAAGCGAACCGCACCTGCCGCCATCAAAATCGCGGTGGATATGGTTGCCGAAGGGCTGATTGATGAGAAAACAGCCGTAAAACGTGTAGCTCCCGAGCAGCTTGATCAGTTGCTGCACCCGTCTCTAGACCCCAAAGCGGTAAAAAATATTATTGCCAAAGGATTGCCCGCATCTCCGGGAGCAGTCTCAGGAACGGTCGTATTTACCGCAGATGAGGCCGAATCTGAGGCTAAAACCGGCCGCAAAGTGATTCTCGTGCGTGTTGAAACGTCACCTGAGGACATCCACGGCATGCACGCTGCTCAGGGGATTCTGACTGCTCGCGGTGGCATGACGTCGCATGCAGCGGTTGTTGCCCGAGGCATGGGCAAGTGCTGCGTCGCCGGCTGTGGAGATATCAAAGTTGATTATGCCAACCAGCGCTTTACCGCCAAAAGCGGCGTTGTCGTTAAAAAAGGGGATATGATCACGCTTGATGGCACAAACGGTGAGGTTATGCTGGGTGAGGTTCCAACCGTAACAGCCCAATTAACCGGCGATTTCAACACACTGATGGGGTGGGTGGACGGAATCCGGCGCCTGAAGGTGCGGTCCAACGCCGATACGCCACATGATGCAAAGGTAGCCCGGCAGTTCGGGGCCGAAGGGATCGGCCTCTGCCGCACCGAGCATATGTTCTTTGATGCGGAGCGGATCGCTGCCGTACGTGAGATGATTCTGTCCGAAGATGTCGAAGGGCGCGAGCTTGCCCTGGCCAAGATCCTCCCGATGCAGAAAGGCGACTTCATCGGCCTGTTCCGCGAAATGAAAGGGCTGCCGGTGACCATTCGCCTGCTCGACCCGCCGCTGCACGAGTTCCTGCCGCAGGAAGACAAGGATATCGAGGAGCTGTGCAAAACAATGAAGGTTCCGGTCAGCGCCCTCAAACACAAAATCGAGTCGCTGCACGAGTTCAACCCGATGCTGGGGCACCGCGGCTGCCGCCTCGGCATCACCTATCCGGAAATCTACAATATGCAGGTCAAGGCCATCATGGAAGCTGCCTGCGAACTGGTCAAAAATGAAGGCTTCAGCATCGTTCCGGAGATCATGATTCCGCTGATTGCTACAGCCAAGGAGTTGTCGGTCCTCAAACAGAATGCCGTGGCCATCTGTGACGAAACCATCGCCCGTTATGGTGTCAAGGTCGAGTACCTCATCGGCACGATGATCGAGCTACCGCGTGCCGCTCTGACCGCCGACGAAATTGCGGTCGAGGCAGAGTTCTTCTCTTTCGGCACCAATGACCTGACCCAGACAACGTTCGGCCTGTCGCGTGACGATGCCGGCAAGTTCCTGCCATTTTATGTCGACAACAATATCCTCCCTGAAGATCCTTTTGTCTCTCTTGATCAGAATGGTGTCGGCAAACTGGTCAAGATGGCATGCGAACTGGGACGCACCACTCGCCCGGGCATCAAGCTCGGCATCTGCGGTGAGCATGGCGGCGACCCATCGTCAGTCATTTTCTGCCACAACGCCGGGCTCGATTATGTCTCCTGCTCACCGTTCCGGGTTCCGATTGCTCGGCTGGCTGCGGCTCATGCGGTTCTGGGATAGGAAGATTCTGGCCAAAAACGTAGTTCCAGCATCACATAAAAAG
>JABBNX010000040.1:0-15450 GCA_019352135.1 Pseudomonadota bacterium | reverse complement strand
TGGCAGTGACCGAACGGACTTTTTTTTATTCTGTTTTCACGCGATTAATTGAGAATGGAGGAGATCACTTGATAATCATCAGCGACAGATAATCCGGTGAATGGGCGGCAATCTGGCTGAATTCGGTCAACACCCGCTGACGGGGAGAGCCCACCCGCTCGACAAAGACGGTGGTTTGTTCCTTGCCAGTTTTACGCAGAAGATCCATAATCACGGGGAAAAGCGGCTTTACCTTCAGCAGCACGACTGTTTCATACGTTTCCAGAGCAGCTTGTATCTGCTCTATCCCGGCAGTAGCAGGTATCACAACCATCTTTTCATCCCCTTCCACCAGCGGGATGGCCGCCTGGGCAGCTGCGGCATTGATACTCGATATGCCGGGAACGATTTCAATCGGAATCAACGGCCATTGTTCGCGCAGGATGCGCAGCAGGTAGATGAAGGTCGAATAGAACAACGGGTCGCCGATAGTAATGAAGGCGACAGAACGTCCCCTCTCAGCATGAGCTGCAATCAGTGCTGCCGCTTCCTGCCAGGCTGTAACCAGGCGTGACCGGTCCGAAGTCATCGGGAACTGGTGAACGATAATTTCCTGGCGGCTCTCGTCGATAAATTCCCTGATCGTACTCAGCGCAACACTCACTTCGGATGGGTTTGCTACCGGAGCCAGGATCACATCGACACTTCGGAGAATCCGTTCGGCCTTGCGGGTCAGCAGTTCCGGATCGCCCGGTCCGACCCCGACAGCATAAACAGAGGCCACTATTCACCACCCTTGCGGGCGGAAATCACGTAAACCGGGTTCTGGGCTTCAAACATCTTGTATTCGGTCAGGGTACGGGTCTTGGCAACATTGATACATGTTGCTTCAACGGTAAAACCATGGTCTTCAAGAAACTCCACCGCCCTGGTGAGGGTATCAAGAGTCACGGCATTGATCACCACGACCCCATCAGGCTTCAGTCGCTGGGATATGACGTCGATGATCTCGTCCAGTTTGCCGCCGGCCCCGCCGATGAAAACGCGATCCGGATCGGGAAGATCATCCAACCCGTCCGGCGCATACGCCTCAATCAGTTTAATATTGCGCGTGCAGAATTTTTTCAGGTTTTCGTTGATGAATACGACGCACTGCTGGTTCTTTTCCACCGCAAAAATACGGCCGTCTGGCATCAGGTTGGAGGCTTCGATCGATACGGAGCAGCTTCCTGCGCCGATGTCCCAGAGCACCAGATCATCCTGCAACTGGAGCTTAGCCAGGGTGACCGCCCGTACTTCCTGCTTGGTAATCAGTTTTTTCGAGGTATGGAATTCTTCATCATCAATGCCGATCAGTGGATAATGTACGAGGTTCGGCTCATAGGTGCGAATCAGAATCAGAATATTCAGCTCGGACGCTTCAATATCCTGGAGCCCGCGTACGGTTGTCTTGGTAAATTTCTCGCACGGCATACCCAGGTCTTCGCAAAGCCAGGCCTCGTACCCTTCGGCGCCCCGCTCAATCAGTTCGGTGGCAATGGCGGCCGGAGTATTTATCTTGTCGGTCAGCACGCAGGCTTTTTCGGCGGCAATAATCTTATCTATCGCCTGATTCATGCCGCGGCCATGCACCGAAACAAAAATACCGTCATCCCACGGCTCCTTGATCCGGGCAAAAGCGTACTGCATGCTGGTTACATTGGGAAAAATCTCGATGCGTTCTTTAGGGAGATTGCGCAGCAGGAAACGGGAAATGCCGAAAAAGGTCGGATCCCCCGAAGCAAGAAGTACCACGCGCTGATCGGTCTTTTTAAGAAAATCGATCAGCTCCGGGAGGCTGCCAAGCTCTCTTTTCTCACCGGTAAAGTTTGGAAATATTTCCAGGTGCCGCTGGTGGCCGATCATGATGTCGGCCTTGTCGATAATATCCAGCGCCTTGGCCGGGAAGCCATCCCAACCGGTAAAACCGGCCCCTATCAGATAAATCGTTTGTTGCGCCATAGTTAGTGCCCCGTATCGGAAGTTTGGTGCATTTATGTACGAACTATAGCATCCGAACCACTAAAAATCACCAGATTACTTCCAAGTCCAAACAAACCATAGTTGTACGTAGTGTGTTTTTCGAAAGCCGTATTTATAAAAATAACGGGCTGAGAAAAATCCCCAGCCCGTATATTTTGTTCGCTACTTATGTTTTTTACCCCTTGTTAGATCGTTTACGGCGGGTCGGATCAAGCTCTTTCTTGCGCAGACGGATCGAGCTTGGAGTGACCTCCACCAGTTCGTCGTCCTCGATGAACTCCAACGCCTGTTCAAGTGTCATTACCTTCGGTGGGGTAAGCTTGATGGCATCGTCAGTACCGGATGCGCGCACGTTGGTCAGTTTTTTCCCTTTGCAGGGGTTGATTTCTAGATCATTGTCCTTGTTGTTCTGCCCGATAATCATCCCTCCGTATACTTCGACACCAGCACCGATAAACAGTGTGCCGCGCGGTTGCAGGGCGTCCAGCGAGTAGGCGGTGGTTTCGCCGTGGTCCATGGCCATCAGTGCACCGTTTTTACGGCCGGGAATCTCGCCCTTGTAGGGTGCGTACTCGTGGAAGGTGTGTGTCATAATGGCGGTGCCGCGTGTGTCGGTCAGGACATCGCCGCGTAGACCGATCAGGCCGCGCGCCGGTATGATGAACTCGAGTCGAACCATATCGCCCATGGGAGCCATGGCAACCATCTCTCCCTTGCGTGGGCCCATTTTCTCGATAATGGCGCCCTGAAACTCGGTGGCGACGTCCACCACCAGGTATTCCATCGGCTCCATCTTGATGCCATCCTTGATCCGGACGATAACTTCCGGCTTGGAAACAGCCAGTTCGAATCCTTCGCGGCGCATGGTCTCGATCAGGATGGAGAGGTGAAGTTCACCACGCCCGGAGACCCGGAATGTGTCGGGGCTGTCTGTATCCTCGACCCGCAGGGAAACGTTGGTACGCAGTTCCTTGGTAAGGCGCTCGCGGATGTTGCGCGAGGTAACCCATTTTCCTTCACGGCCGGCAAAAGGGGACGTGTTGACGATGAAGTTCATCGACAGGGTTGGTTCGTCGATTGAGACGTACGGTACTGCAATCGGCGTCTCGGCCGAAGCCAGGGTCTCGCCGATGCTGACATCCTCAAAACCGGCAACGGTGACGATATCGCCTGTTCCGGCTTCTTCGATTTCGATCTGCTTCAGCCCTTCGTAGCCGAGCAGTTTGGTGATGCGTCCTTTCGTGATCGATCCGTCCTGCTTGATCATCGCAACAGTTTCGCCGGCCTTGACCGTGCCGTTAAAAATGCGGCCGGTCGCCATACGACCGATGTAATCGTTGTAATCGATGTTGGCGATCAGCATCTGGAACGGGGCGTTGGCATCACCTTTGGGGGGGCGGACGTTGGACTCTACCACCGCAAAGAGCGGTTCCATGTTGTTTGACTCAACATTGATATCCAGTTTCGCATAGCCCATCTTGGCGCTCGTATAAACTACCGGAAAATCGAGCTGATCGTCGGAGGCATTCAGTTCGCAAAACAGGTCGAATACCATGTTGAGTACTTCGTCCGGGCGGCTGCCGGGACGGTCGATTTTATTGATGACGACGATCGGTTTCAAACCGAGATCGAGCGATTTTTTCAAGACAAAACGGGTTTGCGGCATCGGACCGTCCAAGGCGTCGACCAGCAACAGAACAGAGTCAACCATCTTGAGCACTCGTTCCACCTCGCCGCCGAAGTCAGCGTGACCGGGGGTATCAACGATGTTGATTTTGTAGGGACCGTGGTGGATTGAGAGGCTTTTGGCCAGAATGGTGATGCCACGTTCTTTTTCAAGGTCGTTCGAGTCCATGACCCGCTCGGTGATGGCTTCATTGGCGCGATAAACTCCGGCATGTTTAAGCATGGCATCAACCAGGGTGGTCTTGCCGTGGTCAACGTGTGCAATGATGGCTATATTTCTGATTCGTTCCTGCATGGGTAAAACTCCTCAATTCCGCAAAATAAAACGACGGGCATTGCTGCCCGTCGAAGATTAGACACTATGTCAGGTTTTTGTTTATTTGACAAGTGTTTACTGGCTGACTGCGGAAAATTATCTAAATGCCCTCCCACCCCAAAATCCCGCCGCCGACGATAACCTCAACGCGAACCTGGTCTCCTTCGTTGACGTGGAGTAGTTCGGTCAATGATTGAGTCAATATTATTTTGCCATCGTAAACATGGTCCCGGTCATGCTTAATCACCGTAATCGGAACGTTTTTGCTGATTCCGGCAGTGCGGTTGGTTACCGTCAGTTTCTTGAACGGGCCGACTTTAAAAAAATTGCTGATTTCAAGCGCGGTATCCCGGTTGATGCTGGCGCTGTCGGTCATTGAATCCCAGAAAGTTCCCGCTGTCTTTTTCATGGTTTCACACGTCAGCAGTACCCCTTTTGCATCTGCCAGCGCCCGATAGGTGGAGTAAACTGCAGCACCGGCAGAGAGTGGAGCGACTGCCGCGAGCGGCGGGTTCCGGACTGGCGATGCCTCCGCTTGGGCGCCCTGTGCGCTGCTCTGGTCACTTGGCAGCTTTTCTAGTTTCTTGCTGGCAACATTCAAAGAAATGAGCAGGAGCTGGATATTTACTGAAGGCTGACAGAGCACAACAACGAACATGTGCGGAAGAGTCTTGATGATTAAGCGCCCAAGTTCAAAACGGATATCAAAGAGCTTTACGCCGCCGGTTACATCATGAAGACCGATCGTGTTATCCTGGAGCAGTTCGGCGGCACCCTTGATCGTTGCGGTATCAAAGTAGGGGGGAAAGGAATGGGCCATAACAGTGCCCCGCTCATCAGAGAGCATCCCCCCCATGACTCCTGGTACCGAGTTCAAACCAAACAGTATTGTCTGCATGCGAACCCCTTATTTTCGCCCCAGTATCGTGCGGATTTCGGAATCGAGTGAATTCACGTTGGCACTACCTTTGGCTGAAATGCAGAGAAGGTGGCGCTTGGAATCGAAAAGAAACAGATGATGATCCATGCCGCTAACAATGGCAGATTTTAATTCCCCGATGCCGAACTGAGATCCGATCTGCCCCGAAAAAAGGGCAAGGAACAGGCCATTGGCCCCGACAAGTTCGGCCTGGTATGATGTATCATCAACAATGACGCCGTCTTTGGTCATAACGAGCGCCTGCTCAATTTCCGGGATGCCCGAAAGCCTTGTACTGATATCACTCATTCCTGCACCCTCCCCGGAAGAGCCGGCTTTAATCCGTTGCCCCTGGTATGAACATTTTTTTGCTTCATCCATGCGGCGAAGCGCTTCAAGGATCAAAAAACCGACTGACTGGTTGATTGTCCGACTGGTTGTGGAGACTTTCGGTTCGCTCCGGAACGTGCCATCGGCCCACCCCATAACCGCGTAGAACGCCTCTTCCCCGTTACTATTTCCCTGTTCTGCATGAACAACGTCGCCATCCCGAAAAAAAATGACACCGGTATCACCCCGGTGGTCCACTACCAGGCACCCCGAATAACGGTTGCCCCCTTTAACCTGGATGATATCAGCCAGCGACATGCCGCTGACAGCGCCCACAAATCCAAGCTGCTCTGTGCTTAATGCCGGTTGGGTCATGGGATTGTGTCCTTCCTGTTTGTCAGAGCTATTTTACTATTTCGGCGGCTAAACATGTCTTTGAGGTTGGCACAATAAAACATCCATCATAAATTTGCAAAACATTTTTATATAATTAGATTGCTTGCAACTTATATATATTAAATATAGAAATTTTTTAAAGTCAACATATCAATTTTATTTGTTTTAATTGTTAATTACGATAACAAACAACTATTCTATTAAAAAAGCCATCCTCAGTAGAGTGATGGCTAATTTTAATTATTTTTCGGAGTGCTGAGCGGGCGCGTCAGTGCTCGTGATACCCCATCACAACCAGCACACAACTGCCGTCAGCGATCACGTTAACCCCCTGTGCGCGGCAGAGTGCCACGGCATCCGGATGCTCGGCCCCCGGCTGCATCCAGATATTTTGGATCCCCTTTGCCAGCGCGATCGGCACCAGTTGCGCGGTGACGGCTGGCGGGGTAATCATGGATATGCTCAGGGCGTCCGGCGGCAGGTCGCTGATTGTGGCGGCACAGGGCACCCCCTCAATTTCCGCTTCATTGGGGTTGACCGGGATGGCCCTTTTGCCATTTTGCAGGTAACATCGGAGGACCTTGTTGCCGTATTTCTGGCGGTTGGTGGAGGCGCCGACAACCCCGAAAGCGGGTGAGGCGAGGAATTGGCTGATCTGTTCTTGGATGGTCATGCTAGGCTCCTTGTCTGCTGAGGTTACAATGAGTGATGAAGTTAGGGAGTGATCAGTTTAAGCGAAGGAAAATAGGTGCGGTAACGTGCGGCATCGCGGGTCAAAAGTGTTAGTCCCGAAACCGCTGCATGGGCGCCGATAAAGAAATCCGGCAGAGGTGAACTCTTTGTCCCGCCAAGCTTGCGGTAGCGTATAAAACATTTGCCGGCAAGAAACGCTGCTTCCCATGGAAGCGGCATTTGTTGGAAGAAATTCAATGGCAGAGCGTCTTCCAATTCTTCGATTCGTTGAAAACCGACTGAAACCTCGGCGTAGATGACCGGATTGATTATTAATGAACAGCGGTCAGCTGCTTTTTGCAGCTGCATGGACGACCATTCGTACCAGTGTGCGTCCTCCTCCAGCACATCAAGCAAAACGTCACTATCCACAAGCACGTCGGTCGCTCTCACCCCTCGCCTCTCGTAAGCGCCATTATTTCGTCGGTTGTCATTCGGACGGTGGCGCGTCCGCGCAGAGTTTCAATCAGCCTCTTCCCCCTGCTGGTCTCTCCGGTAACGGTACGTAAAATAACCGTATTGCCCTCCACCACAAATTCGACTTCACTCTGGGGGAATATACCCAGTCGCTGACGAACGTTGCGTGGTATTGTTACCTGTCCCTTGCTGGTTACCCGCATGATTTTCTGCACCTCTTTTCCGATGTAATACTTTTGAAAGTATTACATTGCTGATAAGATATGTCAATCTTGACTTTGGTGGCGGTTTAGCACTTCTCACCACCCGCGTGAAAGAGGTTCCTTCACACTCACACCATATCAGTTCCTAAATTTTTCTCCATGATCTCAATCCCTTGACAATCGTTCCAACAGCAGATCCTCAAGATTTCTTCGACTGTCAACAACTGAGGTAACATACACCGTATTCCCGTCAATACGATATATGATGCGCCATGGTGACAGGATCAGTTCGCGGTACTGAATAATGCCATGCTGGTGAAGTTCAGGCACAACTCTCCCTTTGTTGGGAAAATTACCAAGAGTTGCAGCGCGCTCACGAATCCTGGTAAAAACCGCAAGTGCCGTATCAACACTATCATCGGCGATAAAGTCAACAATGCACTCCAGATCAGCCTCTGCTGTTTTCGTCCAGGCCACCATGAACGCATGCGTTGCCATCATGCCGTCTGCTTTCTTCGTTCAGCCAATCTCGCTTCAATACGAGTAAAAACCTCCTCCTGCCCACTCACCCTACCTGTGCGAATATCACTCTCCCCCTGCACCATCAGTTTAAGCATTGCGATGGCATTCCTCATGCTTTCGTAGCTGGCAGTGTCCTGTAGTACGGCGCGAGCCAAGCCATTCTGGGTGATAATGACCGGCCTGCGGGTTTCGTTGACCTGATGCAGCAGATGGGCGGCATTCCCTTTCAGATACGTTACAGGTTGAATATCTTCTGTTAAGTTCATGGCGAACCTCCGGTACGAATAGAGTACCTTATTTAGGCATTTGCTGCAAGTGCGGCTAAGCAATCCTTCCCAATATTTAAATACCAACGATATACAATATTCTATCTCGCCTTCAAGTACCTCTCCAACAGTGTTTGGCAGGGATTAACTATCGTGTTTGGGTCTTCTGGAATCACAAACATCTTTCGTTCGATAAAACTCACTAACTCCTTCCGAGCCAATCTCTGTAACCGCTCTGTTGCCTGCTCGATATTTTTACAAGGAACAGTCCATTTGAGCAGATGTGCCAGAGTCGATTCAAGCTGCCGATCCGTGTCATGCTTGCATAAAATGAACTTGCAGTAGCAAGCCATTTCGTTTTCTGGTATCTGCTCATCAGGTGAAAGGGCGGCCTCGGCTGCGCTCTTCATAACAAGATCAACAACGTGGTCACGCTTGGTTAGCCATTTCATCAAAAGTTCTATGTAAAGAGGTTTCTCCATGAAGAAGATCCCTGCGCTGGCAAACTGTGTGACAGTGGGGAAAAATAAAGCGCCATTTTCACTGTAAACCCAGAAGTCATCTCCTGGAATAGCCTTCAAAACTTCATAAGGTGTTGTAGAAATCAGGGCACCTCTGGGAATGAATTCAATCTCCTCGCCAGAATCATCCTTTACGTCAGGATTCAAAAGGCTTATCTCTGCCAACTTGTAGAGTAAGCAAAGCACCTTTGGATTTGCCCATCCGCCACGGGCACCCTGCTGCAAGCCTTTGGGATCAATCAGGCAATAATACTGCCGTTCCGGAACAGTCCCCTTTTCCCTAATCCAGAATTCGAAATCAGGATAAAACCAATCTTCGTCGCCAATACGAAGCTGCACGGCACTCTGTGCTCGCTCAATGTTACGCAGCAGAGCGTACTCCGTATCTCCTTTTTGAATGAACGATGGGCGGCGCTCCTTTACCCAATCGTGTTTCCTGTGATCAGGGTCGAGATGGTTCACCAGAGAAGAAATAAACAGTCTCTCGTTTTCATCTAAAGCACCTGGGCCAGCAACTTTTCCGAGACCAGAACCAGATAAGGGTGTTGGTGAATATACATGACCAGGGGCGAATACTGTGAGTCCACCGGTCTTTGTATCGGTAATCAACGGCAAATTGGCAGTTCCTTCGATCTCAATCCGTTGTTCATTGTCCAAAAGGGAGAGTTGTCTTGTCATGCCTGCACCTTCCTGATCTCAATCTCTGTGATAACAAGTGCCTCGTGTGGGGGGGCAAGTAGGCTTATGTGATAGCCTGTCTTTTTTGCCTCGCTGCGCCGGTATGCACTACGAACCATCCGTTGCAACAAATTCAAGGCAATATGATGGTGGCGCTCTAAGTCGTAGCGTGTAACGAGCCGTAGGGTGTACGGTGTCCCCTCCAGGTTATACCGCCCCTGTTTCAAAGCATCCTTGAGAGCATCGGCATCAAAACTGAAATTCCACCATCCTTGCGTATTACGGAACTCCAGCAGTTTAAACAACAGCCTGTCATAGTCGAGTACAGGGACGATCTGCTCTTTAAACTTTTCGGTGATGGATTCGGTCGTTATCAAAGCATCGGTTTGTAGTTCCCCGTTAACCATTTCGACGCAATGCACGGCTGATTGCAACGACAGTGATATATTTCCGGCGATGTCATACCACCTGCTTCCCCCCATTGCTTCTAATTGGAAATTTTCTCTGGTTGCCTCTATCGTTTTAATGCGTTTTAAGGGCCGTAATGCCTCATCGCTCATACGCGATGTCTTGATCTTATCCACGGTCGTATCAATTCCATTGGCGGTCAGGCCAACCAGGAACTTTTCCATATAATCAGCACGGAGACCAAAAACGTATGCTGTCTGTAAAGGAGCCAGCATCCCCGGCGTCGCTAGTCTCTTCATATCTCCCTTACCCCGGAAGCGCACGACACGGCCAAACATCTGGATGATCAGTGGCCCCTCTCCGGAGCCAAGGCGGAGCAGGGTCAGTGTGCTGGCCCGGTAGTTGTTCCAGCCTTCCGAGAATCTTCGAGAACCGATCAGCAGGTTGATTCCCGAGTCGCCATGTTCCAGAGCAGCAAAGAGAGAATCGCGAAAAACATCAGTTTCAACCTCAATGCCGTGCGTTTCTAGTGCTGTTGCCAAACCGGAGGAGTCACCCACGTTTACGACACCGAAGTAATGAACCCTGTTTCCCATAGACAAACCAAGTCCGACCTCGCCGGGGCTGGTCTTGAGGTGGCGAAGGACAAAAACGCTGCCGCGAGTATACCCAAACACCGACTTCATGAGCTGGTCGGCAATGTTCCTGGATTCTTTTCCGATGATTGCTTCTCTGGCAGTACCCGGTAGAAAGGCCTTTCCGCTATCACTGGCAAAATGCTCAATTCGATTGGCAAGCCACGCGAGACCGCCCTCGGCTAAAATCATCTTGAGGAACAGGATTACCTTGATGACGTCTGATGTTTGTTCCTTTTCATCTTCATTCTTGTTCCCACCGATGACGGAAAGCCCAAGCAATACCCAAAGTGGCGCTTCAACCTGTAACGTATTCTGTTGTAGTTCCCTGACACAGTCCGGATTTCTGAATGTGTTCATCTGATGCCAGTAAGTCACAAGTGACGCGGCAAGTACCTCTTCGTGTTGCCCTTCATTGTTCCCTTTCAGGTTCAGTACCTGAAAGTCCTTACCGTATAGATCAGCGTGAAAACGATCGTAGGCATAATCATAAACAACTGACTTGGCATATTGGTCAAAGGCGTGTTCTGCCTCAGCTACCTGGCCGAAAGTTGCCGAAAACTCTATCAAGAGCCCCTGGTAACACTCCTGAGGATGACCAACACCTGCAACGCTTTGCTGTATCCTCTTCCAGACGCTTCCCTCACTTTTCTGACCTTTGTGCCCTTCGTCAACAAAAACCAGATTGCGAGACTCTTTGAAAACGCCAGCATCCAGCGAAACACCCTCACCCTGTTTGTTGTCGGTCAGTTTATTAATGTCAATGATTAGAACGGTTCCCGGTAACAAATGGGAAATCTGTGATGCATCGCCATCCAAGGGATACACGAACACCGGCTGCTGGCAGTGCTTCCGGAGCGACTCGGCATGTTGACGGGAGAGCTGTTCAGTAGGTGTGATAAGGATAATACGGTCAAAACGCTTTTGACCAGCGAGTGTTAGGCAGGCATGCAGAATATGGGTCTTTCCGGCTGCCGTAGCCATCCAGAATGCAAGGCGTTGCAAATCTTCGGCAGTAAATGGTGCAACAGCATCCCGTGTTCGTTTATTGACCCATGCATCATGAAAGGCGTTCAAATCTTCAAGATACAGTTCGCGATCTGTAAAAAGTCGATCCAGATGTTCAGAAGCGAAGATGAGCGAAAGATACTGGAAATATCGCGGCGTAAATTTAGCCTTCAGGCATGACTCACGAACCAGAGTATCAAGTTCTGCGATTCGAGCAGAATGCCTGGAGGACAGATAACTGAGGGACTCCACATAGCGACCTTCGACAAAAGCGCACTCCGCCCCTGAAAGATTTTCTGTATCACGCAATCGTCTTGTCACAGTGGCCAGATCCAGCCCAAGACGATTGAGCAGATAATCCCGCAACACCAGAGATTGCTTTAGTTTGCTATGACCAGAGCTTGCTGTGCGCGGCGGCATCATTCACCCCCGGTCATGCGCTCACAAAAGAGCTGCTCAATGGATCGGAATTTTTCAGCGCCATTGAACGAGATAGTTGCCAGATCGTTACTGAAATAACAGTCTGCCTGATGCTCTGCCATTTTTGTTTGCAGCCATTCCTGCTCGTGCTGTGCGGTATCGCGCCACAGTACTGCAACCTTCTCGCGGCGTAGATTAGTAATGCCGGTGATGACCACAGAGCCTCCATCGCGGTACATCCGTTCCACATGCAGGCCGAGCAGATACACAAGACTTTCCGCCAGGTCGGCTTCTCGGTCCACTGCATCTGGCCCCTCAATTCGCTTGAGGGTATAACCAAATGGAGCGGTGAATTTTGCCTGATTCAAGAATACCTGCCGTGCCTCGGCGTCCAGTTGATACGCCAGGGCTTGCTCGTGGGTGAAGAGATTTGGCGTCTCTCCTTCCATCAGTCCAAGATTTTCCAAGGTTTCGTCATATTGTTCAAGTCGTTGGACGCGCATGAATAGACCAGGACCGTTAATTGCCTGCGCCTTTCCAGCTTTCCAGACGAGAGCGGCACCAGCCTTCTTGAGGCGAGGAATGATCAGAGTTTCAAAGTAGGCGTTTGTCTCTACGGTAAGGAATCGCCGCCGGCCTGTTCCCTGCATGTTGGTCTCAATCACAGCATGGGCTGTAGAGCCGGAACCTCCGAAACAATCCACCACCAGATCATTGTCACCGGTAGTCTGAATTATGAAGCGTTCTACAAAGCGGGTGTGCTTTGGTGCCAAGAACAATCCTGTTTTGCCGAACATTGCGGTAGTCTGCTTTTCGCCATCTGAATAATCAACAAAGACACTTTTACTTACATTCGTCCCAACTTCATGCAGCATTCGTTTATGTTGTGGAACTTTCTTCTCATGAGGCCCGAAAACAATTCGGTGATCATTCATGAGGGATTCAAGGCTATTCCGATCAGGATGTTCTGGATCAATGAACCGTGTGCCTTTCCAGCCACGTGTAGACATAGTGCAAGGCTTGCCGGTTATAGGGTGCATCGGTTGGTAGAACCTGAAATTGGGATGGTTCGAGTCACGGATGGTGTCGGACTGTTTACCCTCTGATGACATGATAGTCCAGTCACTTTCTCGCCATACCCAAATTTTTGCATTCCTAAATTTGGCATCAGATTCTGGTACATAACAGCCATCTGTATCTCGATACTCTGCATTGCTGTATGGGTACAAGCCTTTCCACGGGTCATTCCGTTTTTCTTCTTCCCAGTCTAAACTTTGGGCTTCGACTTCCTCGCGATAATCTTTTCGATGCTGGTCATGAAGCACTTTGAGTTCAAGCTCTATCTCAGTAATTGCGGGGAAAGTTGGGTTTAACCTCTCGACAAGTTCTGTGACTTCCATAAAGCCAGGTTTTGGCTCACGGAACATAGCTCTATCTTGCTCAACATACATACGTTGTTTGGCATAAACCTCCACGTACTCATGATTGGTTGAATAGGTGGGAGACTTGCCGTCGTTGGTGTTCTGAACCCAGATCAGTTCTTCAATCCGGTTGGAATTTCCAAAAATAGTATCAAGGAGATGTTCCAGTGGGGTGCGTTCAACCTTGTCAATGCTGACAAAGAGAGCGCCGTTATTGCTCAGGAGTTTGTGCAGTTTGTCAACACGGTTATGCATCAAGGCAGCCCATGATGCGTGCCTATAGCCGTTCTTGTAGGGTATGCCGCTGGCGTTGGTGTTATAAGGCGGATCTATGTAGACGCACTTCACGCCTTCACGGTATTTGTCACCAACAGTATTGAGGGCCTGCCAATTATCGGAACGGATTGCTGTGCCGTCAATGGCGGCGTCAAGACCGATATCTTTCGTCACCGCCTCCAGCAATCGCCATTTGAAATGGTTGTCGAAGTGCATGGTATCAATAGGAAGCGAGAGAGGGCGGTTATCTGCACTCAGAGTCGCTTTTACTTCAGGATAATCGCCCAAACCGAGTTCCTGCCATTCCAAAACCTGTGCAGCGTTTCCAACGATCTCTGGCAGAATGCTGTCCAGGAATTCTCTCCCGGCCAGCTTTTCGATCCGGTTGAGGGTGATAACGTAACGAGTATCCAACACCAGCTTTTTCTTTTCCCAGAGCCGCTTCTGAAAATCCTCCAGCACCCCGAGAAAGGCAATGATCCGACGCCCGATGATGCGAATAGCTCGAGCTACGCGCATGGCTCTGCTTGCTATATTTCCCGCTTCCGCCGCAAGGAGCTGTTCCGTATTCAGGACATCGATTTTCAGGAAGATGTCCAGATCGTCTTCAAGGGCTTCGCGCAAGCGTTTGTGGATAAAGAAATCGGACTGATTACGGACAGCATACCGTTTGAGGTGTCGTTGAATCTCGTCATCGCCTACGCCCGCTTTTTTAGCCACTCCACGAGTGATCTCTTCTAATCTTTGCTTTGTCTGCGCTCCCCTCAGATACTCCAGCACCACCTTGATAATGCCATCGGAATCTTCAATATTTTTGAGCTTATAGCCAGCTTTATCCTGCGGTTTTAAGCTGGCGCGGGTGTCGTTCAGCGTATCCGGGTCTATAGCAATGGCAAGCTGTTTACCGTTCGACAGACGAATTAAATAGTCGGTAAAGGTGTCACCTGACTTGATATAATACATGTCCTCGGTGGCCCAATGGAACTCAGTATCATCGCCGGTGGATCTAAGCCAGCGTGCGCCATTCTTGCTGTAGCGACGCTGAACGATGAAATCGCCATCCTGGTAGTGACGAGAAAAAAACTCATAGAGCCGATTCAGTACCTCCTGGCGATCAAACTCTGCGGTAGCAGTATCAGCCAACTCCTGTCGTGCGCTTCGATATTGCTCTGCAAGCTCTTGAGTTACGGGAATACGCTCCGTACTTTTCAGTGATTCTTCAATTTGTTCAGGGCTGTATCCTGGCTTAATGCCAAGATCTTTTCCCAATTTATCAAGACGAAGCCTTTTGTCGTGGGTGTCATCACCATGGATTTTGGTGAAAGACACCTCCAGAATTTCCGATAACTCACCGCCCTTTAGAAGTGGCCCGCTTCCGTTATCAGTGACCTCGCCCAGAAACTCTTTGACCTTGTTATTGTGACGTCGAATTACTCGGTAGATTCCAAAATCGAGTTCCTCAGCCTCTTTCAGCTGAAACAACTCACTCATCAATTCAACAAAGCGGACTTCTGGTGTATCCATGCGGCGTATCTCCGGTTCCCGGTTTGAGATATTAGTACTGGCGGGGCGAGGCAGTGTATATCAATACTTGATTGTTAGCAAAGTGTATCTTGGTGTTTGTGTGCTCTGGTTATCTGTAACCTGCGGAAAAATCGGAGCGAAACCATGGGAACTATTCTCAGTAGCAAAGACATTGGATGGCGATTAAGGAAGTTGCGTCTTCAGGCTGGCTGGACACAAGAGCGCTTAGCGGAAATGATTGGGGTGAGTACACAGCAGATTCAAAACTATGAGGCCGGTTCAAACAGAATGAACACAGACCGTCTGCAACAAGTTGCGCAGGCACTTGATGTGCCAATTCAAACATTCTTTACAGGAAGTGATGAGACTATTCCGATGGCTGTCGAAGAAAAGCTCCTCCTTGATTCCTACCGGGCAATCCCCAATAAAGATATCCAGAAAAGCATCCTCAAAATAACCACCAACGCTACCAAACATTGCGAATAGGCCTGCTCGATAAACAATACAAAAACGCCCCGCCGGAACAACTCCGGCGGGGCGTTTTTGTGTTTTATGTGAGCCGAATACTATTCCCGTATCTGCCCGTCTCCATACACGATGAACTCGGTGGTGGTCGGATCCACCAACCCCATCGGGCCGAAGGAGTGAAGTTTGGTGCCTATCACTTCCAGACGAGTGTGAAAAAGACCGCCCACAGTGGAACGGCCTTGCCGTACAACCTGCATTCCCGGTTTATTGTAACGAGGCAGGCGGAAGGACACCCATTGCCTC
>JABBNX010000039.1 GCA_019352135.1 Pseudomonadota bacterium | reverse complement strand
GGTATTGATTAACCTGCTTACCAACGCGATCAAATACAACCGTGCACAGGGAACGGTCAAAGTGACGTGCCGCCCGATCAGCGATAAACGCATTCGCATCAGCGTGGATGATACCGGTGAAGGATTGACTCCCGAAAAGATTGCGCAACTTTATCAGCCGTTTAATCGTCTCGGACAGGAGGCCGGTGCCGAGCAGGGCACCGGTATCGGCCTGGTGATGTGCAAACGGCTGGTCGAATTGATGGGAGGCGAAATCGGCGTGGAAAGCACTGTCGGGACGGGCAGTGTGTTCTGGTTCGACCTTAACCTGTCAACCGGACAACAACCTGTTGCCGGCGAAAGAGAACAGTTGGCGCCGCATCACGCGCACGTTCCCCATGGCACAGTGCCGCGGACCCTGTTGTATGTCGAAGACAACCAGGCAAACATGCAGCTGGTCGAGCAGCTCATTGCACGTCGCCCCGACATGCATTTATTGGGTGCGAAAGATGCCATACTCGGCATTGCGCTGGCGCGCACCCGCCTGCCGGAGGTTGTCCTGATGGACATCAATCTTCCCGGCCTGAACGGTATCCAGGCGCTGAAAATCCTCCGCGATGATCCGGTAACGGCGCACATTCCGGTGCTTGCCATCAGCGCCAATGCCATGCCGGACGATATTAAAAAAGGCCTGGAGGCGGGCTTCCTCCGCTATATCACCAAGCCGATCGATGTCAAAGAGTTCATGGCAGCGCTGGATGTGGCGCTCGAATACGGGGATAATGAACCGGGAGATAAAAAGAACGGGGAGCCCGCTGATGGTGAGTTCAGCTGATATTTTCAATGCCGGTATCCTGATCGTTGACGATCTGGAAGCCAACGTGCTGCTGCTCGAGCAGATGCTGAGGAAAGCAGGGTATACCCGCATTACTTCGACGAGAGATCCGTATGCCGTCACTGCTCTGCATCGTGACAACCACTTTGACCTGATTCTGCTCGACCTGAGAATGCCCGGTATGGATGGTTTCAAGGTGATGGAAGCGCTGAAGGAGGTCGAACCGGATAACTACCTGCCGGTGCTGGCCGTCACCGCCGAACAGGCTCACAAATTACGCGCACTGCAGAGCGGCGCGAAAGACTTCGTCAGCAAGCCGTTCGATCTGGCCGAGGTATTGATGCGGGTTCATAACATGCTGGAAGTCAGGCTGTTGCACAAAGGAGCTCTCGATTACGCCAGGACACTGGAATCACTGGCGTTGAACGACCCGCTGACGGGCCTTGCAAACAGACGGCTTCTTGCCGACAGAATGTCGATGGCACTTGTCCATGCGCACAGGAACAAGAGTGCGATGGCGGTCGTATATCTGGATCTGGACGGCTTCAAGCAGATCAACGACACGTTCGGTCATGGCACCGGGGACATACTGCTGAAAATGGTCGCAGAGCGTCTGGTGAGGGCGGTGCGCGAAGAGGATACCGTGGCGCGCCTTGGTGGTGACGAATTTATCATAGCGCTGTGGCACGTCAGCGGCGTCGATTATGCGGCATCGGCGGCCGTACGGGCGATTGAGGCGGTGTTGCTGCCCTATGAAATTGAGGGCACTACCGTCAATATATCAACCAGCGCCGGAGTCAGTATCTACCCGGACCATGGCGAGGACGCCGACACCCTGATGAAGAGCGCGGACGCGGCCCTGTACGAAGCCAAGGCTGCGGGCAAAAATACCTATCGAATCGCGGAGCGCACCGATGGACGGGGCAGGAATGAAGGGGTTAGTAGAAAATCTGCCACGTCATTGCTGTAATTCGGCTGTACTTTGCCGCGAAAAAAGATAACTGACCGTGATTAAATCGGATAGGAAGGTACGTTTGATTCCGGTTATGCTGAAATTCTGACTTTGCGGCCGGTTACGTGGATTTTTCCTTCCACAAACAGTTTAATTGCAGCAGCAAATGTTTGATGCTCAGCATTTTGAATGCGGGCCGAAAGCGTATCTTCTGTATCATCCTGATCTACAGGGACGACTGATTGCAGAATTATCGGTCCGGTATCCGTGCCGCAGTCGACAAAGTGTACGGTGCAACCGGAGTAGCGAACTCCATAATCAAGAGCCTGCTGTTGGGCATGGAGTCCTTGGAAGGATGGAAGCAGGGCAGGGTGGATGTTCATAATTGCATGTGGAAAAGCGCTGACCATAACCTCCGTCAGGATTCTCATAAAACCAGCCAGAATTACCAGGTCCACCCTGTAGCCGCGCAGAATTTCAACAGTAGCGGCATCATACGCGCGTCGCTCGGGGAAAGCGGTATTTTCATGGACCACAACCGGTATCCCATGCTTTGAAGCTCGGGTAAGAGCATAGGCATCTGCTTTATTGCTGATGACGCAGACGATCTTGGCGTTGAGCTCTCCCGCCTCTATCCGGTCAATAATTGCCTGAAGATTAGTGCCGCTCCCTGAAACCAGAACAGCCAATCGACAGGGCACATTTTCAATCATGGTCAATCTCCCACCAGTTCGACTCGTTCATCACCGATGCCACAAGCAGCAATGTCACCAATTATCCACGCCGATTCCCCCAGACCCTTTAAGCGATCAATAATATCTTCAGCCTGGAATTCCGCCACGGCAAGCACCATTCCGATGCCCATGTTAAAGGTGCGGTACATTTCATCACGCGCAACGTTGCCTGCTTTCTGTAAAACAGTAAACAGGTTTGACCGCTCCCACCTGTTTGTGTGAATGTGGGCCTGACATCCATTCGGGAGCACCCGAGGAACATTCTCAAGCAGACCGCCTCCGGTGATATGAGCAATACCATTAATGGAAAAATCTTTCAGCAGGTTTAAAATTGAGCGGACATAGATTCTGGTGGGCGTCAGTAGTACGTCGGCTACAGAGGTGTCAGAACCGGGAAACTTATCGTGAATGGAAAGACCCAATCGATCAAATATCAACGTTCGCGCCAGAGAGAAGCCGTTACTGTGCAAGCCACTGGATGCAATACCGATCAGGACGTTGCCGACAGATATGCTTGCTCCATCGATAATATTTTCACGGTCAACAACCCCTACGGTGAAACCGGCAACATCGTATTCGCCATCTGCATAAAAGCCGGGCATTTCAGCAGTTTCCCCACCTATGAGCGCACAGCCGGCCTGTTTGCACCCCTCGGCAATCCCCTTGACAATCTCTGCGCCCTTTTCCGGCAGCAACTTTCCGGTAGCAAGGTAGTCGAGGAAAAAGAGCGGTTCGGCTCCCTGGACAATTATATCGTTTACGCACATTGCGACCAGGTCTATACCAACCGTGTCGTGGCGGTCTGCCAGAAAAGCAATCTTGAGTTTCGTGCCGACACCGTCAGTTCCGGAAACCAGGACCGGATTTTTGTATTTTGACGTGTTCAAAGCAAACAAACCGCCAAACCCACCAATATCTGCCAGTACTTCCGGTCGTGATGTGGCTTTTACTAATGGTTTGATCAGGTTGACAAAATGGTTTCCGGCCGCAATATCAACCCCGGAATCTTTATAGGTTGCAGGTTTTTCATTCATAGCAATATCTCTCCTTGGACAAAGAATCTTTGTAGATCATGGTCTCTGAAAAGTCAATTTCAAACTGATATCAAATATGCATTAAGCAGAATATCACTTGACAAATTCGCAGCTTCTGGGATTATGGGTGCGATGTTATCGAGACCGAAGTCATATGTTAGCTGTACGATTCTTTGCCTTAGTGCGGCTCTCGTCTTTACGCTACTAACGTTGCGCTATGCTAACGCTGATATCTACCGGTATGTTGATGAGAATGATATTGTCCATTTCACCGATGCGCCAACTGACAAACGCTTCAAAGTATTCTTGCGTGACCTCAAAAAAGATAGACAGCTGCGAACAAAACTTAAATATGCTGCTTCGGTCAATCCTGCTGAATTTGAACAACTTATAAATACCTGTTCGGCTAAATACGGTGTTAATCCGTGTTTGGTAAAGGCCGTGATTCATGCCGAATCCGGCTACAATCCGAATGCCGTTTCCAGTAAAGGTGCAAGCGGTCTGATGCAGTTAATGCCAGCCACGGCCAGATCGCTGAAAGTCGCTGATCGTTTCAATCCAAAAGATAATGTCGAAGGCGGGGTGAAATACCTCCGTTTTCTCCTGGATACTTTTCGGGGTGATGTGTCGCTGGCTGTAGCGGCTTATAATGCCGGGCTCAATAAAGTTGCTAAATATGGCGGGATTCCCCCCTACAATGAAACACGAACCTATGTCGATCGGGTTCTTTCCTACATGAAGTCCTATCAGGAAAGTGGTACATGACAATGTCTCTCCGTCAGCCGAATCAGGTTATGAACCTGCCCAATATTCTTACCATGATGCGCATTGCAGCGATTCCGCTTCTTGTCGTGCTTTTGATGTCTCCGTCGCGTTCTGCAGGTTTTTGGGCAGCAGCCCTCTTTGCCGTGGCATCCATTACGGACTGGTTAGATGGTTATCTGGCTCGCAAAATGGGAATTGTTACCATATTTGGAAAATTTCTGGACCCGATAGCCGATAAACTTATTGTCATGACGGTACTGATTATGATTCTGCCTTTTGATCGGGTCCCGGCGTGGATGGTGCTTATAATTCTGGGCCGTGAGATCATAATAACCGGCCTGCGGGGGATTGCTTCAACTGAGGGAATTGTCATTCAGGCGAGTGAGCTTGGAAAGTTCAAAACTATTTTCCAGATTGTTGCCATTCTTGGACTCACTCTTCATTATAATTATAACTGGTTCTTTGGGATTGCATATCCACTTTTAACTGTCAATATGCACAATATCGGAATGTTTTTTCTCTGGATAGCCACGGTACTGACTATCTGGTCCGGACTTGACTATCTGATCCGGTTTATCAAGGTCATTGTTCACTAAATTCTGCTTTTATCTATTTGATTGTCCCAGCCGGATTTCAAACTTTTTCCCGTCTTGCTGAAACAGCACCCGATCTTTCCGGACTTCCTCTACAGTGACGCCTTCGATTATTGATCCGCATGAAACGGGTTTTCCATTGACGAGTGCCATACTGTCAGCACTGCTGTTTTGGAATGCAATGCCGTTGACTTTGAGAGTCGGGATAGTGGCATCGACAGGGAACACTGTTTTTGTCGGTGGAGGAATCATTTTCGGCTTTTCGAATGTTCGCGAAATTTCATTCTTGACCGATTTCTTTTCCATCATAACAGCTGCTGGAGCTGCTGCCGTTCTTTGTCTATTTATGTTTGAAGCTTCGTTAGACGGTTTTGTGCGTGCCGGAGCTATTACTATTTCAGCAGGCAGTGTCTCAGTGTGTATGGCGGGCGGAGGGAGTTGGGGTGAAATACTTTTTGGTGTGGGTACCGGTAGTGATTTGCTGATTGCCAGAGGTGCCCGTGCGTCTTGCAAAAGAAAAAAGGCTACCGTTACTCCCGCTCCAAAAACTATCAGAAACAATAATGTTAACGTTAATGGAGAAGATCTTCTTTGATAATCAGGCGGTTCCAGGATGTCTACATCAATATTTGCCGGGTCAGTAAAATGCCCTGATTTTTCATGTTCCAGTTTTTTTAGTGCCTTAAGAATTGAACTCATTTGATGTTCCTTGATGATTTGTTGATCTGTGCGCCTGATATCATGCTTCCAAACCAATCGGAACCGGCATAATTTGATGTCAGAATAAGGGCCGCGCAGATTAAAATCAGCGTAATGGTGCCCGCAAGTAGCATATAGTAACGCTTCCATTTACCTGGGCTCAATATTTCACTGATTGCTTGTATGATAACGCTGAATGAAATATATCGTTGCCCGTCACCATAGCCAATCAACAGGGCCCGGTCGCAAAGATTATTAATTAATCGTGGCAACCCCTCGAGAATACAGGTGTATTAATGTGAGTGCTGTGCGACTGAACATACTCCACCGGTCTCCCCGGCAATGACCATCCGGTGACGAATATAGGAACGAGTCTCATCCATGCTCATGGATTGAAGCCGGTAACGCACTGAGATGCGTTGTTTTAGCTGTCTCAATTCCGGTAGATCCAAAATCGCGGACAATTCAGGTTGACCTGCCAGGACAATCTGTATCAGTTTGTCATTTTCAGTTTCCAGGTTGGAGATAAGCCGTAACTGCTCAAGAATCTCAGGCGACAAATTTTGAGCTTCGTCGATGACCAAAACGACGGTAATACCTCGTTCATTTTCTTGCAGCAGAAAACTGTTGAGTTCGTCAAGCAGATCATTGATGTATTTGCTCTCGGAATTGAGGCCAAATTCAGTATTAATACTGCGAAGCAGCTCAATTTGGGTCAGAAAAGGATTAAAAATCAAGGCAGAGCGGTAGTTGTGCTGGCTGAGAATTGTACGCAGTACGGTCGTTTTTCCTGTTCCGACTTCACCGGTTAGTTCTATAAATCCGTAATGGTTGTTTATGCCGTACAACAGGTGTGCTATTGCTTCCTTATGATTGTTGCTGAGGTAGATGAACCGAGGATTGGGAGTCAG
The DNA here is from genome assembly GCA_019352135.1 of Pseudomonadota bacterium. Taxonomy (GTDB): domain Bacteria; phylum Desulfobacterota; class Desulfuromonadia; order Geobacterales; family Pseudopelobacteraceae; genus JACRCG01. The sequence continues at coordinate 18,714 of JABBNX010000039.1, read as the reverse complement.
TGTAAAGGGCTTTTCGTTGAAACCATAGTATTTTGTGTACATGGCAGGTAATCCGTTAATAGGCTGGTTTACGTAGATAATTACATGGTTTCAAGCATGCAACTGTTCAATACTTTGTTGTGTATTCCATAAAAGCTGACTATTTTCAAGATAATTCATTATTTTTTACCGACAGGGCTATTATTAATGCAATACATTACATATAACAACACAAATATCTATAATAAAACACTAACTGATGAGCAAGCACACAATGCGAGTCTTGTTTCGGCACGGTATCCTGTTTGCTTGACTGACTATTATGCCGGCCTTATCAGACACCAAGATGACGCCATCTGGAAACAGTGCATGCCGGATGCACGTGAATTGGAGGATTACTCCCAATGCGCGGATCCTTTGAACGAGAGTCATTTAAGCCCTGTTCCTGGCCTTATTCACCGCTATCCAGACCGTGTTGTGCTGCTTGTTTCCAATCGCTGTCCAGTATACTGCCGCTTTTGTATGCGGAAACGGCTTGTTGGGAGTGGTGATGCACCCATGGGGGAAAGCGAACTTTGTGCCGCACTTGACTATATTGCGGCACATCCTGCAATTCATGATGTTATTTTGTCGGGTGGGGATCCACTGATGCTCGACGATCAGTCGTTATCAAAAATTCTGACCGGACTTCGGGCTATTCCTCATATAGCAATCATCCGCATCGGAACCCGCGTACCGGTGACGCTTCCCGGGCGGATAACCCCGGGGCTGTGTAATCTGCTTCGTACGTTTCATCCGCTGTTCATCAATACCCATTTTAACCATCCTGATGAAATAACTACCGCTTCCGCTCATGCCTGCTCTTTACTGGCTGATGCCGGCATACCATTGGGAAATCAGACGGTGCTGCTAAAAGGGGTTAACGATTCGATTGAAACCATGAGGGCTTTGATGACCGGGCTGCTTACACTGCGTGTCAGGCCGTACTACCTGCATCAGATGGACCTTGTGCAGGGAACTGCCCACTTCAGGACGTCGGTTCGCAGCGGGCTGGAAATCATACGGGGACTCCGTGGCCACATATCCGGCCTTGGCGTACCGCACTATGTCATTGATCTGCCGGGAGGGAAGGGGAAAGTTGCCGTTCTACCTGATGATGTAACGATTCGCGGGAATATGCTGCAGCTTCGTACCTACACTGGCGAACAGGTGTTCTATGAAGATATCACAGCTCTTCAGGAGTAAATGCCACGATCTCATCAATAGTATCGACTCCGGCGGTCAGCATCACCAGTCGATCCAATCCCAAGGCAATTCCGGCCGATTCCGGCATCAGTGCGAGCGTATTGAGAAACGGCTCCGGCAGTGGTAACACATCTTGTCCGGCTTTACTGCGGGAACAATTAGCATCTTCAAAACGGCGGCGTTGTTCTGTCGGATCATTAAGTTCACTGAAACCGTTGGCCAGCTCCAATCCTCCAACATATAATTCAAACCGCTCTGCGAGCCCGCAATCTGTTGGTTTTGTCCGTGCCAGGGCAGCTAGCTCAGCGGGATAGTCCATGAGGATAACCGGCGAGCCAAAACCGGCAAGTGCTGGTTCAATAACTGCCGTCAGAATTTCCTCGTAAAGCCCTTTATTGAGACAATCCCATACATCTATCTGCCCAAAACGCTTAAACGCCTCCTGGACGCTGATGCGTTGCCAGGGAGCAAATGGATCGATTTTTGCCGAGTTATGTACAAAGAAGCAGTTGTCAGGCTGGCAAATTGCGGCTACATATTGCAGCAATCCTTCGCAATCTGACATAAGGGTCTGATAATCACAATCGGACCGATACCATTCAAGCATGGTAAACTCTGAAAGATGACGGGATCCTCGTTCATCTGAACGCCAACAGCGTGATATCTGGAACAGTTTTTTATGGCCGTTGCAGAGAAGGCGTTTCATACAGATTTCCGGAGAAGTCTGAAGCTGCCAAGAGGGAAGGGTGGTACGAATCGGGTTGATATGTTCTTCTGGGGCGTTGGCGGGAATAAGAAGGGGGGTTTCAACTTCAAGAAACCCCCGCTCCCAAAAATAATCACGTACGGTTTTGATGACATTCGCCCGTAACCACAAGGCGTCAACCTTCATTGCTTATCCTTTGACGCGAGTTGAGTACTCGCCGGTTCGTGTATCGATGACAATCAGTTCCCCTTCTTCGATAAAAGGAGGGACTCGCAGGACGTAGCCTGTTTCAACAGTTGCCGGTTTGGAATCATTGCCGCTGGTGTCACCTTTCGCCCACTGTTCTGTTGCCGTTACGCGCAGATTTACAAAGTTCGGCAGAGAAATACCGATGGCCTTGTCACCGAACAGCATAACTTCGACTTTCAGATTTTCAAGCAGGTAATTTTTAGCATCACCCAGTGTTTCTTCCTCCATTACAACCTGTTCATATGTCTGCTGATCCATAAAGGTGTAATGATCGCCTTCCTTATAGAGATACTCCATTGTGCGCTCTTCGAGGCTGGCAGGTTCAAAGGATTCGCCAGAACGATAGGTTCTGTCTAGAAGTGATCCATTGATCATATTACGCATCTTGGTCCGATACAAAGCCTGGCCTTTGCCCGGCTTCACAAAGTCGAAGGCAACGACAAGATACGGATCGCCATCAAGTATTATCTTCAACCCTTTTTTCAAATCAGCAACGGTATACATACGTTCCTCGCACAGTGTGTATTTTGAAACAACACAAGCCCTCCAGAATGGACGGGCCTGTTTAGATCAATAAAAAAGAAAACAGTTTATTTGGCGCGATAGGTAATACGACCTCTTGAAAGATCGTAGGGAGAAAGCTCAACGGTAACCTTATCGCCAGGTAAAATCTTGATAAAGTATTTACGCATCTTGCCGGAAATATGAGCCAGTACGACATGTTCATTTTCAAGTTTAACACGAAACATTGCATTGGGTAACGGTTCGATTACGGTGCCTTCAACTTCAATTGCTTCTTCTTTCATACCTTGTTCAGCTCCTCATATTGCGTTTGATGCGAACTTTGTTACATTACTGATAGTGCCTTGAAAATGCAAGCTATTTGTAAACAACTTAATAGCCCGGTTTTTTATATTTGTCCCATAAGATATATTATGTTAAGTACGAGCAGGTCTGCTGAATTATTTTATATAAACATGATGATCAGTTGTTGGCAAGTGATGCCAAGACAATCCAATCGCGTTATCAATATACGATTATCAATCTTCTTTCGATTGATGATCATTCACTGTATATAACTTCATAATGCCCTCACGTAACACTGATAACTTATAGGGCTTCTGAATAAATCCAGCCAAGCCTTTACCGACAAACTTCTGCGTCACTTCCAGTTCACTGAACCCACTGCTCATTATCACTTTCACGTCGGGATTCACTATCCGCAGCTCGCGGAAACACTGTTCACCATCCATGTGCGGCATCGTAAGGTCAAGAATGACAAAACTTATATTTGTTGAGGAGTTATATACTTCCAAAGCCTCGCGGCCGTCATTGGCAGTCACAACGTTGAATCCCAATTCTTTGAGCATTTCTGCGCCAATTCCTCGAACAGTTTCTTCGTCATCAACGAGGAGTACAGTACCACTCCCCTTCCATGTATCATTACGGGTGTCGTGATTGAAAATTTCAGCAGGTTTACCGCTTGCCGGAAGGAGAATCTTGAAGGTACTTCCTTTACCCGGTTCGCTGTAAACCTTGATAGCACCCTTATGACCACGAACTATTCCAAGGACAGCGGCCATTCCGAGGCCTCTTCCGGTAAACTTTGTTGTAAAGAATGGGTCAAACAATTTTGCCAGTATTTCTTTATCCATGCCACATCCGGTATCAGCAATTTCAATAAATACATAAAGTCCATCACTAATATTCTCGTCCAGCCAGACATCTTTAAGATAATGATGGTTACAGTCCATACAGCCAGTAGTAATGGCGATGATGCCGCTTTTATCTCCGATGGCTTCGGATGCGTTTATGACAAGATTCATTATTATTTGGCGAATCTGGGTAGCATCAGCCTCAACCGGTGGCAGTGGTCGGGTTAGGTTGAGACGCAAGACAGCTTTTTTGGAGATTGAGACCTGAAGTATATGGAGCATCTCCTCCAGCAAACTATTAATGTCATGGTTTTTAATGACAAACTTACCTTTTCCCGAATAGGCAAGCATTTGTTTAGCAAGGTCGGCTGCACGGGAAGCAGCTTTTTCTATACTATGCAGGTTGTCAACGGCTGGAGATTCCGGATTAATTCGCATAAGGGCCAAATCCGCATTCCCGATAATTGCCGTGAGAATATTATTGAAGTCATGGGCGATCCCGCCGGCAAGAACTCCAAGGCTTTCGAGCTTCTGGGCGTGAAGGAGCTGGCGCTCAAATGACAATCGTTCATCCTCCGCTTTTTTTTGATCAGTAATATCATGGCCGATACCGATGTATTTAACGGTGCCGTCTGCATCCGTATAAGTTGTTCCATTCGCCAGAAACATACGCCATGAGCCGTCGGCACATTTTACGCGGTACGGAGGACTTGTTTTCGCTTCTCCGGTAGACATAACGTTCATCAGGTAATTAAGACAGGGCACTATGTCATCAGGATGCACAAATGGGCCGAATTCGTGCCCGATAACATCGTGTGCTGGAAACCCGAAGTGTGTTTCCCATGAAGGAGATACAAACTGGAATACGCCTATGGTATCAAGGACAAAAATGACGTCAAAGGAGCGTTCTACAAAAGTTCTGAATTTTGCTTCACTTGCCCTCAAGGATTCATCGGCTTCCTTGCTTTCTACAAGTTTGAGTTCCAGTTCGGCGTTGGCAGCTTCAAGATCACGAGTCTTTTGTTTCACCTGCTGTGACATTTGATTCACTGAGTCGGCAAGTATGCCTACTTCATCATGTGAAGTAATCTCCAGTTTCTCGTCATAATCTCCCTCGGCAATTTTTTTCGCATGCTCCGAAATTTTTATTACTGGACGTGACACAAAACGGGAGATGAAATAGTTGATCAGAATTGCTATACATAAAAATGAAAGCGCGAAATTAATGATAATGTGCAGGAGCGCAATCATAACCTTGTTGTTAACGACGCTCACGGGGAAACCAAGACGAATCTGGCCGATGTGCTTATTGGTGGAGTCGAATATCGGTATAGTTACATCATAGTAATCAAGGCCGTCAAATCGGCGGTAGAGTTGCATAATCGGTTTGGTAGATGCGATACTGTTCTTCATAACTTTGTCGGTAAAGACTTTGCCGTCTAATCCAGGAATACTGCTATACAAGACCTTCCCGGTAATGTCTGTTATCCCAGCATAGGTAATCTGCGGATTGTGCTCTATCAGTTGCTTGCATTTTTTATCCATGCCGGTAAATGAATCAAGAGGCAACCCAAGACTTAGCAGTTCCACAACGACCGAATGCAGGCTGTAGCCGAGACCATAGGTCCCGGTGACAAGAGCTTCGGTATAGTATTTTTTAAAGTTGGTAACAAGAAAAACAGAGCTGACAAAAAGAGATATGAATAAAACACTGATTATAATAAGAAGTATCTTTTTGCCGATTTTCATGTGTACTTCCTCTTAACGATCTTTACCAAACCATTAACAACAAATTTAGTGCATCAGCACTAATGGATAATGTTTTCACCAGCCATCTGGAGCAGCTCGACCGGAACATCAATACCGAATTTTTTCGCCTTATTCAGGTCAAGAGCAACTCCATATCTATGTGGCCATTCCGGCAAAATATCACTGATTTTTTTGCCTTCAAAAAGTTCCTTTATCATTCGTGCTGCCTGAAAGCCGATGCTTTCGTGTGACGGGTAAATTGTGGCGACAGCACCCCATTTCTTCATGACATCATCCTTTACAAGGCCTATAAGTGGCTTGTGGGAGGAGTTGTAAACCATCTTTGAAAAATCTTTCCGAGTACCCATTTGGTCGCATGGTGTGATATAGGCATCAACTTTGGAATCAAGCTCCTGTATATATTTTTTAGCGTTTACGGCCATAATCTTGCCACCATGTTCACCCGTTACCAAAGGAACAGACCTGAAGATAATCCTGATGTCCCTAAATTCCGGGTCGGTTCTCAACAGTTTTTCAATCCAGTTGTTATAGCTATGAGATTGAGGCATATCCGCATAAATCAGCCCGAAGGTTTTTGCTGAGGGCATAAGACGTCTGATAAATTTAAGACGTGCCTTCACCGGGACGGGGTAGCAAACGCCCGTGAAGTTCGCCACCGGTTTTGAGTTGAAATCCTGAATAACACCAATTCCAACAGGATCTGTCGGGGAAGCGAAAATGACGTTTTGTGTTTTCCCGTACAGGGCATTTTTGGCAGACATAGTTGCTGCTGTCCCACCGACAAAAATGACATCATAGGAGTTCTTTAACTCATTGTTTAAGATGCGTTCTCCCTCTCTAACGTTATTACCGGAAAACATAATGGTAGTCTTGAGGTTTTTGCCTTCCGAATACCCGTAGTTTGCCAGCGCTTTCAGCAGCGAGGCACGGACTTCGTTGTACGGGTGGCCTTTTTGTGAATCAAGAATGAGAAGTTTAAAGATTTTGTGGATGTGTGACGTGCTGGTGCTTGCCGATAACGCAGGTGAGCATATCGTAAATAGTATGGCAAAGCTCAGTGTAAAAGCGCAAAAAATTCCAGATCTATTCAGGCGCATCTCGATACCCTCCGACGTGCAATAACAATTCAAACGTAGTTTTGGCGATAAAAATAATTCCAATAAAGAAAAATTACAATGTTATTCTTAACTTAACCTGCAGAAAACACCGGTTGATCAGGAAAACCGGTCTTGCAAGATAACCGGTAATTGTACTATAGTCATTGGCCGAATATGCCGAGATACTGACACAGCAATCATTTTAAATATTGGAGATACTGCCGTGAATCCACGATTACCTGCCGAATGGGAAATTCAAGATGGCGTGCTGATGGCTTGGCCGCATGAAGGAACAGACTGGGCTTATATGCTTGATGATGTCCGTCCCGTTTTTGTTGAAATAATCCGCAATATTATTCGCTTTGAACGGGTGATTCTGACTGCACCGAACGCCGTATCTGCGGCAGATTTTCTTGTCGAATCCGGCTTGGATCTGACCAAGGTTAAAATCTGCGAAATTCCGAATAATGATACCTGGGCACGTGATTTCGGCCCGATTACCGTTATTTATAATAATAAGCCGGTCCTGATGGATTTTGGTTTCAACGGCTGGGGTCTCAAGTTTCCCGCAAACTTTGACAATCTGATTTCAAAACGCCTCAAACAGCTTGGTGCGTTACTCCCCAATCTGAACACGATCGGTTTGATTATGGAGGGAGGCAGTATTGAAAGTGATGGTCTTGGTACAATCCTGACCACGGCAGAATGCCTCCTTTCGCCAAACCGTAACCCTCAACTGGACAAGAGTGAAATTGAGCAGGCGCTGGCCTCCGTTGTTGGAGCAAAACGGGTACTTTGGCTTAGTAACGGTTTTCTGGCCGGAGATGATACCGACTCTCATGTTGATACCCTGGCCCGAATCTGCCCCGACAACACCATTATTTACCAGGCATGCGAGAACCCGCTTGATGAACATTACGAGTCGTTGAAACTGATGGAGAATGAACTTAAAACTTTTACCGCTCCTGACGGATCACCCTATCGTCTAACTTCCCTTCCCTTGCCTAAGCCCTGCTTTGACGAGAATGCCCACCGGCTTCCGGCAACCTATGCAAATTTTCTGATTATCAACGGTGCGGTACTGGTGCCTACCTATCGTGATTCCGAGAATGACCGCACTGCACTTGAGCGGATCGCTCTGGCTTTCCCGGAACGTGAAACTATCGGTATTGACTGTCTGCCACTGCTTGAACAGCACGGCTCTCTCCACTGTGTAACCATGCAGCTTCCTCAGGGAGTTCTGGCATGACAACACTCAAGGTCGCCCTCATTCAACAGAACTGCTCCAGCAGCCGGGATGACAACCTTACTAAAACTATTCGGATGGTTCGACAGGCAACAACTTCTGGAGCACAGCTTGTCGTGCTTCAGGAGCTGCATGTTTCCCCTTATTTTTGTCAGGTTGAGTCCCCTGCCCTGTTTGATCTGGCTGAACCGATCCCGGGACCTTCAACGGAAATATTGGGGAAACTGGCCGGAGAGTTGGGGGTGGTAATTGTTGCATCACTGTTCGAACGCCGAGCGGCCGGGTTGTATCATAATACTGCCGTTGTATTTGAAAAAGACGGTTCCATAGCTGGAATTTATCGTAAGATGCACATCCCTGATGACCCCGGTTTTTATGAAAAGTTTTATTTCACCCCCGGCGACCTCGGATTCAATCCGATCAAAACATCTGTTGGGACATTGGGGGTGCTGGTATGCTGGGACCAATGGTACCCCGAAGCCGCCCGATTGATGGCCCTGGCGGGAGCAGATCTGCTGATCTACCCGACCGCGATCGGCTGGGATCCTGCCGATGCAGTGGAAGAGCAGCACCGGCAATATGATGCATGGGTTACAGTACAACGGGGTCACGCGGTTGCCAATGGCCTGCCGCTCCTTGCGGTAAACCGGGTTGGCTTTGAGAGCTCACCGCAGCAGGCTGATAGTGGCATCAGGTTCTGGGGGGGAAGTTTTGCTGCCGGCCCTCAAGGAGAAATTCTGGCAGAGGCGTCACAAGAGAATGAAGAAATTATTGCGGTGGAAATAGACTGCGAAAGAAGTGAAAAAGTGCGCCGTATCTGGCCGTTCCTGAGGGATAGAAGGATTGACTCGTACCACGATTTGCTGAAACGGTTCAGAGACTGATATGGGTTGGTATTAAAAAAGCGAGCGAGCTCAATTCTCAGAGGTTGAATTTTTCAAAGTTTGACAACTGAAATTATTTTACGCTCGTAAAGATAACGCTCAAGCAGGTAAAGCGGTATCCCCACGAGAGCGCTCATGAAGAGGATATTGAGTATTTCAATCAGATAGCCACTTATCGTGTGGGGTATCGGCGCCAATATCCAATTGACAAAACTGATGAGATACGACAGCGGCACAAGAATAATAGTTGCCCATAATAGTCCGCTCATTGCTTTCAACGCACGTTTCAGCCGTTTTATGAACAGTATCGAAACTGTCAGCGCGGCCAGCCCGTACATAAGTGTAAGCCAATGGAGCAGGCCATAATGCAGAAAAACGTAGAAACCTGAAACTTGTTCGTCCCTCTCTTCCATCAACAAAGCTTGAATTCTGGTGCTGTCATATCCAATAATTCCCCATAAACCAATGACAAGAAATAGTAGTGCAACTGCAGCGACACCCCAGCCGATGAGATTTGCTGGATGAAGCTGGTCGATAAAATCTGCTACAGGATTGGCGGAAACTTCGGGTGGAGGTTGGGTTGTATCAAGATTATTCAGCTTCTTACCGAGCAATTCCTGGTTATGCTTCAACCGCTGTTCTTCCCGTTGCCGCTCGACAAACATCTTGACGACAATTCCGCACTTGGGGCAGGTGTCAAATGTTTCGTCGCCGAATGTACTGAAACTGCAGGAAGGACAGGTATCGACCAGATAGACATCATTACCGGGACGGGGCTTGGTAACAGTAAAGCCTTCTTTGCAACGTGGACACGTTATAAAACGGCCGGATTCAGGTACCTCATGATCAGGTATGCTTCCACTGGCGTTGCATTTGGGGCAGGATATTTTCATCTTCAAAAAGCTCCGGTTACGGTGATTTAAACGACGTCAAACTGAACGGCAGGCGGGATGCAATCTTGTGCTGTAATTATTCATGTTGTTTAAGCAACAGCATCTTGAGTGATATGATCATCAGAATACCGCCAAATATCTTTTCAAGCATTACTCCACCTTCCCCAGTGCAAAAGACAACAGCAGCAGACACAGCACGAGCGTGGTAATGAGCGTATAAACCCGATCGCCTTGATACACAAAACCGAGAATGGATACCGCTACACGCATCACCGGTGTGGCGATCAGAAGCAGCAATCCTATGATGACGATGGATTGCCCGCTCAGGGCATACAGTCCCACTGTAACGTCATGCCAGGTATGAGGGAAGGCAGCCCCCGGCCTGGTAAGCCTCAGCAATGCATCGGAGGATGACAGGTAGTCGGGGTGATGCAGAAAAGTCATAAACGTGCCGACCGCGATGAGTGCCAGACTGGCTGTAATGCCCAGGCGCAGTAGTTGACTGATCAGTAATTCCACGTGCCGGACGCGCTCTTCGTCCATCAAAGTTTTTTCTTTTATTGATTTAGGGCTTGTCATCCACGGATCCCTTTTAGAAGCATCTGCACAGAGATAATGAGCAGTACCGACACAAAGATTTTTCGCAGGGTTGTGCTCGGCAGGTGCCCCATCAGATGCGGCCCCAGAGCAGCCCCTATCAGCACACCCGTTGCGACCGGAGCTGCTATGTAGGGGTCGATGTCACCACGCATGAAATACACGCCGGCACTGGCTGCTGCGGTAACTCCGATCATAAAATTGCTGGTCGCCGTCGAGACCTTGATAGGTAAGCGCATGGCCAGATCCATTGCCGGCACCTTGAGCGCCCCGGAACCGATTCCCAGCAGTCCGCTGACAACGCCGGCGATGTACATAAGTCCCAAGCCGATGCGGGTACTCACCACTCGATAGCTTACCTCCTGGCCCGTGGCCCTGTCGAAATAGCTGCTGTGCAGCCGGAGATAATCTGACCAAGGCGCCGATTTGCCAATAACCGTCGCTGTTTCATGACGCTTACGGAACATCATCAGCGAAGAATAACCCATCATGACCCCAAAGATAATATAAAGCCACCGCACGCTGAGGTGCCCGGCTAGATAAGCCCCTGTCAACGCACCGGAAGTCGTGGCTACCTCCAGCACCATGGCTACCCGCAGGTTGGTCATCCGCTCCCGCACGTAGGTCGCTGCTGCACTACTTGAAGTTGCAATAACAGAGACGACGGAAGCACCGATAGCGTATCTTATGTCGATATTGAACAGCAGGGTCAACGCGGGAATCACGATGATACCGCCACCCAGACCGAGTATTGAGCCGAAAAGTCCGGCGATTACGGAAACCAACAGAATCAGCAGGTCAAATTGAAGGAGAGTCATGTATGCCGTCACAAGGTTTGATAACAGCGAGGCGGTGCCGGTTCACGGTACCGCCTCGCCTTTTCGGTGTAAACCATTTGCCCCATCAGTATCACATGAGTCGCGCGATTTCTAGCTATTCTTCCAAACGGGCTCACATCCGGACAAATTCGGTGTTGCTTGATCGGAATGTGCATCAACTCACCTTTTTTTTGTTTTGCTTTTGCGTACGGAGTGCTTTTTGCCGGCATGTGAAGTTTTTTTATGTACATGCTTTTTGCGGGCGTGTGAAGTTTTTTTATGTACGTGCTTTTTGCCGGCATGTGAAATTCTCTGCGGACTATAAGTAATACTGCTGAGGAGCAGTTGCGGGCCGGCAAACGTCGGATCCGCCTTTTTTGCTGCCTCCAACATTTCGCGTGATTCTGATAGCCGTCCGGTTTTCATGTAGGTCCGACCCAGGGCAAACAGCATTCTGGCGTTGTCAGGCTGCAACGCAATCGATTTTTTGTATTCAGTTACGGCCAGGTCGTATTCTTTTTTGATCTCATACACGATCCCCAAACGGTAATGACGTTGGGGGTCGTTGGGCGCCTTGTCCAGCCACTCTTTAATAAATGTTGTAAGGTCATCGTAGCGTTTCTGTTTAACATACAGAGTTATCAGGGCATTACGGGCCGCTTCATCCTCGCTGTCCAGCCTGATGACTTCGTTGTAATGGTGTTCGGCCTTTGCAAACTGTCCCTCATGCATAAACAGTCGTGCCAGTTCCCGGTGCCCCTCAAGATTATTCGGGTCGAGCCGTACGGCAGTTTGATATTCACTCACCGCATTTTTATGATCCTTCATTCGATCATATACCTGGCCCAAATCCAGATGATACAGGGGATTGTCCTCCCTGAGGCGGAGCAGTTCCCGGTACTGATCCGCCGCTTCCGCGAAACCGCCTCGCGAGGTAAATATCTCTGCCAGCCGGCGATGAGCGTTGACATTGTCCGGATCATGGATGACAGACAAACGGAAGGCGGATATGGCCTTATCGAGCTGGCCGCTCCGCTCGTGAAGTATGCCCAGATCAAAGAAAACGGCGCCATCTTTAAAGCCTGCCTTGATGAGCGACGTGAGCGTTGCCATAGCATCGTCATCACGCCCGGCTGCCATTTGGGCTTTCCCCAGTTTATACTGTACATCCAGCCACATCGGGCGGCCTTTGAGCGCAGTCTGGTAGGCGCTGATTGCCTGACCGAACTCCCGTGCCTTCATGTGTTCATCGCCTTTGCGGGCAAAATCTTCAGGATTGATAGTCACATCAACTCCTGCCAGCAGGTACTCCTTGCGTGCGGCTTCCCGCTCGCCTTTCTCCATCAGCACCTCTGCCAGCAGGCGGTGCCCTTCCTTGTCTGATGAATTGTCGAGCAGGCTTGCCCGCAACTCTGTAATCGCCAAATCAAGTCGGCCTGACTTTCTATAGACATCAGCAAGTCCAAGCTGGTACTTCACTTCTTTGGGCTTCAGCCCTTTAAGGCGGACAAACTCTTTCTCCGCGTTGACATATTGTCCCAGCTGGACATACGCCGCTGCAAGGCCGGCGTGAATTTCCACATTATCGGGGTATGCCTTGAGTGCTTCGCCATAGTGAAAGAGAACCAGTGAGGGAAGTGTGCCGTTATTCATGATTTGAGCAAGGGCAAGGTGATAGCGGGGATCGGATCGCCCCATGAGTCCTCTGGTCAGTTCAACCGAGGCTTCATCTTTAAGACCATGTTCACTTAACAGCAATCCGAGATTACCGTGGGCTTCGGCTATAGTAGTATCTTTTGCCAGCGCCTCACGGTAAAGAGTTATTGCATCATCAGGCTTTGATTCTTTCTCTGCGCGCTGAGCCTGTATATACAACGCGGCGGCGCCATTTGGACACGCTTTGAGAATCGCTTCTTCCGTTTTTGTTCGTTTGATGGAATCAGTAATTGTTGCGAGTGTATCGAGCGTCGAGTGTGCTTCCTTACAAGGGTCGGATTTTCCCAAGCCCCAGCTGAAGCCGCAGCAGAAAACAATCACCGCACACAGTGCAGCGATACGGAAGGTCGATGTGTGATAACTGATCATAGGTATTTTTCCCATAAGGTAGTAATAAATTCAGATTGTTCCCCCCGGGGTATGCCGGGGGGAACAATCTTATCACGGTGTTACAACAACAAACTCATCACGACGGTTTTTTGCCCACGCAGCCTCATTGTTTCCCTGAACGGCAGGCTTCTCTTTGCCGTAGCTGATGGTGGAAATACGGTCAGGTGTGATCCCCAGGGTGACCAGGTAGTGTTGAGCAGCTTTAGCGCGACGCTCGCCAAGAGCCAGGTTATACTCTGCTGAACCTCGCTCGTCACAGTTACCCTCAATACGGACTTTGGCTGTGGCTTCCTTCGTCAGTGGGCCGGCATTTTTAGTTAATGTGCTGCGTGCGGATTCAGACAGGGCGGAGGAATCAAAATCGAAATAGATTTTATTCAAAGCAGACTGCAGCTGAACAATGGCTGAGGCTTTCTCCGCCTGCTGAGCAGCTGACGGAGCGGCAGCCTGTGTGGCCGGAGTTGTAGCTGTTTGTACTGGTGGTGTTACGGCGGAGGACGCTTGCGGTTCACTCTGCCGGGCAACGGTCGCAGGGACAATTCCCTCGTCCTTCTTGACAACGTTTTGCTTTGCACATCCGGCAGTCATGAACAGGGCGACGAGAAGCATGAAAACGAAATAAAACGAGGTGCGCTTTTGCATGGGGATACTCCTGTAAAATATGAAATTGTAGAATACCGGCGCGCCACAGCGCCATATTCGAGGTCAGAGAAACGTCAAAATTGGGAGTGTATTTAAAACTTATGCGGGAGGGTTTGAAGCAGGTGGTGCGCGCGGCGGGAAAGGGCTTGGCGACAAAAGAGGTACTGGCGCATGAGCGTGGTGCATTTCAGGAGAAGGCTCTTCCGAGACAAGGAAAGCCAGAGAAGGCACAGCGACTATACAGGGGTCCACATCGATTTTTACGACAGATTGCAGGACGGTCTGGACCGGAGTTTTATCCAGAACCGCACGCCGCATCGGCTTGGGACTGTGCGGATGGGAAAAATCGGGCACTCTCGTCCCCGCAAAAACCAGAAACAGCGGGATCATGAAGGTTACGAAGAGGATGCAACGACTATGTTTCACACACATACTCATATGCCATAGGTAACAGATTCTTTGACTCAATACAAGCTGGTTGAATTGATGATATCCATGTAGGCTTATACTATAGCTGCTACACCGAGGGGTCTGCAACAATCTGCACAAAAATATAATAAATTGCGCTATAGTGCCAGCTGTTTTAGATTTAATGAGGAAGGAGGGTTCTGCATGTCATTCAATGGTGACCTCGAACATTTTCCGCTGGTAGATGTTATTCAATTATTACATATGACCAGCAAGACCGGTATCTTATATTTAAAATGTCTGAAAGGCGAGAGTCAGCTTGTTTTTCACGAAGGTTTCTTTGTCAGCGCCAATCATCTGAATAGCAGCGTCCGCATTGGCACCGTACTGGTTGATATGAAGGCCATTACTACGGAACAGCTTGACCAAGCATTGACAGAGCAAAGAAATGCCGGAGTGAACCGAAAGCCGCTGCTTGCTACCTTGATTGAACGGGGCACGATTGACAAGGACACTGCCTTTAAGGGGCTCGAAAAGCTGATCGAGATGACCATTGTGGAGGTTTTGACCTGGGCAAGCGGCACATTTTCTCTGGATGTTTCAAAAGAATATGTTTCAGATGAATATCGTTATTTCCCGGAAAAACTCCATCAGGAAATCCTGCTGAATGTGCAGGGGATTCTCATGGAATCTTTGCGCATTTATGACGAGAAGATGCGGGATGGAACACTCAGCAAGATTTTTTTTACCGAACAAAGCTGCAGCGCCGCAGCGCTCCCTGAAACTGATCTCGACAGTACCGAAATAACTGCCGGCCTGCTCGGTCTCGATGCGCTCGACACAATTTCACGTAAGATTCCGGATGTCTTTATAGGCCTTAAAGACTTTGATCCGGTCGATGAACACCGTCAGGCGGTTATTCGTGCCCTTCCGGAAACGACTGTCGATCTGCAGGAGCAGCTGGTCTCTTTTCTGGTAAACACTTCCGCTCCGGCAGTTTCAAATGTAACATCACCCGTTACGGCAATTGTCCTTCTGACCCAGGATGAACTACTTTCCCATGCATTGACTGCAGTTTGTAAACACGAGAATATGTTTGTATTTGCTTCAGACGAAGAGTTTGGATTGGATGCAGTTATCGAACAGTCACTTGGCAGAGATCTTCATCCGGTACTTATAATAGATTTCCCTCATGACAACGAGGCTAAACGACTTCTGGCGCTCATGCGCCAAAAGGTTTCTGCCTATCCGCAGATTTCACTTCTGATTACAGCATGCTGCCATACCTGGTGTGACATCAGTATGGATGCTTTGGGGGCAGGAACACGAGCGATCATTCCTCGCCCTTGCAGCCTCTGTCATGAAAATTCATACGTTTCGCAGATGATTGAGTTTCTTTCCGGAGTCGGTTCATTCCTTACATCAATTCAACCTGTGCCACATGTTGAAGTAGGGCATAACTTTGTTATAGCATTCAACCAGCTGAAATTGCTTTCTGAACCGCCGGAAATTGCGCTGGTACTGCTCCGGTTTGCAGCACTGCAATTCGAGCGGGCTTTGACCTTTGTTGTTGCAAAGTCAGAAATAATTGCTGAAAAATCAATTGGTATTATTGAAGCAAAATCTAACGGGCCAACAGCACCCCTCATGTTCAGAATACCGCTTGACGGGCACTCAGTTCTTCAGGAGGTTGTTGATAAAGGGCGCCTCTATTACGGGCAGCGAAGTGATGCTGTATTCACAAATATACTCTTCAAGGAAATCGGGGCGCCGCGCAGCCCGAAAGTTCTGGTAGTTCCGTTAATAAGCCGTGGTAAGGTGATCGCTGTAACCTATGCGGATTTCGGGTCCAAGCCGGTTTCTCCGCCGCAAATCAATCTGCTTGATGCCCTTGCACAACACGCCGGGTCGATTCTGGACAACGCCCTGTACCGGAAGAGTATTGAAAAATCAGCCTGATATGAGTATACCTTTTTTACAATTTATAACGTACAGCGGAGGAGATGATGGACACCAAGGTTCTGCATCAGATTCTTGAAATTGCATTTCAGAAAAAAGTTTCCGATCTCCATTTTGAAGTAGATAATCCACCTTTTTTCAGGGGCCGCGGCCAACTGGTCCGTGCCAAGATGCCCAATCTGACCCCGGACGACACACAATTTATCGCTGAAACCGTTCTGGCTCATAATGGTCGCCAGATAAACAACGATCTCAAAGAGTGTGATGCTTCCTATTCACTCCCTTCCGGAGGCCGTTTCAGAGTCAGTATTTTTCGGCAGAAAGGGAGCTTTGGTGTTGTGATGCGGGTTATTCCACCGGTCATTGGGACTTTCGAAGATTTGAATTTACCCCAGGTACTCGGAGAAATTGCCCAGGTTCCCAATGGCCTGATTCTGGTGACCGGTCCGACCGGTAACGGCAAGTCAACCACCCTCGCCTCTATGCTGAGGTATTTAAATGAAAGCTTTAGCTATAATATTATAACCATTGAAGATCCAATAGAGTTTCTCTTCTCTTCTCTTAAGAGTTGTATTATCCAGCGTGAAATCGGTATAGACACAGACAGCTTCAGTTCGGCTCTGAAAGCTGCTCTCAGGATGGATCCGGATGTTATCATGGTTGGCGAAATGCGAGATAAAGAAACTATCGATTCCTGCATAAAAGCTGCTGAAACCGGACATCTGGTGCTTTCCACCCTGCACACCCAGGGTGCCGTGTCTACCATCAACAGGATAATCGGGCATTTCCCTCCAGATGCCCAGGAGATTATGCGTCAGCGCTTGGCAGATATTCTCGTCGCCACGATTTCAATTCGCCTGATCAAAGATAAATCGGGTGACACCGTTTTGCCGGTTGTCGAGATCATGCGAACCACGACGACTATTCAGGCCTGCATTCGTGAAGGGCGCCTCGATGAAATTGAAAAGCATATTGAAAACGGTGCTTCCCAATATCATATGCAAACACTTGATATGCACCTTCTGCAGCTTTATCGACAGGATTTGATTACCTTGCAGGATGCCCAGCGCCTGACCCATTCAATGGATTTTGAACGTAAGCTGATGTTTGACAACTAAAAAACAGGTCGCTTCCTACCCTGGAACCTTTATCCGGGAAGATGTTTCCCAAGTTTAGTATGTAAGCTTATTCTGCTACAATCGGCAGACTACCTGATCCAGGAAATCTTGAAAATGACAGAAAAACACACAATTAAACCCGGGCAATCAATTGAGCTGCTTAAAGAGCTGCATATCCTTACCCGCGACGGGAAACTTAATCAGGACAGCAGGCGTAAACTGAAGCAGGTTAACCACCTGTTTCAATTTATCGAACCGCTATTGAAAGAGATTCAGGTGGATCATGCCGGTATTACTCTGGTTGATCATGGTGCGGGAAAATCATATCTCGGGTTTATTTTGTACGATCTTTTTTTCAAACATCAGAGCGACAGCTCCCATATTTTCGGTATTGAGACGCGTGATGAATTAGTTGCAAAGTCTCGGGAGCTTGCAGAGCGACTTAATTTTTCCGGGATGTCATTTTTAAATGTCACCGTTGCCGAATCGGTGTATTCAGAAGCGCTTCCCGCAACGGTAGATATCGTTACTGCACTGCACGCCTGCAATACCGCCACCGACGACGCCATCCATTTTGCCTTGCAGAAAAAAGCCCGTTTTATCGTGCTGGTGCCCTGTTGCCAAGCTGAAGTTGCCGCCGTTCTTCGTAAAAATAAAGCTGCATCACTTGGTTCCAACAATCTCTCGGAGTTATGGCGGCACCCGCTGCATACGCGCGAATTTGGCAGTTTGATCACCAATGTTCTGCGATGCCTGCAGCTGGAGGCGCACGGCTATCAGGTTACCGTTACCGAATTGGTCGGTTGGGAACATTCCATGAAAAATGAGCTGATTATTGCCAGCTATAAAGACCTTCCCCGCCGCAAACCGTCAGAGCGGCTGAATGAATTGCTGGCAACATTAGGTTTGGAAGAAATGAGTACGCGTTTCTTTATATCGTCATAACCCCGTTATTCAATACAACTCACGCCGTTACCATCCTCTTGAGATCACCCGCACCGGCTGTTTTTGCCACAAACAGTGGCTGATTTTAGCCCCGCCCCTACCCCGCCGCATTTGCCATAGTAAAGACAAATATTTTATATGTGATATACTTAAATGCAGCATAAACAGGGCGATTGCTTCAATGTTCGCTTTTACCAGTAATTAATCATCAGGTCAGGGCTTTAATGTCGTTTTCTCATAAAATCCTTTTTTGGGGTAACAAACGGCTTTCTTTCATTGATTTTAGGGGACAGCTATCCTCGTAGAGGATGAAATACTCAACTCACCGCATTGCTTATACTAAGAACTTATCCGTAAATAAAATGTACTTTCTGTAGTAATTTTGATACTATTTCCT
>JABBNX010000234.1 GCA_019352135.1 Pseudomonadota bacterium | reverse complement strand
TTGCGTTTCCCGATACCCTGCTTGGAACAGACAGCCACACCACCATGATAAACGGTCTTGGTGTGCTTGGCTGGGGCGTGGGTGGGATCGAAGCGGAAGCCGCCATGCTGGGACAGCCGGTATCAATGACCATACCTGATGTTGTTGGAGTGCGGCTTGATGGGAGGTTGCAGCCCGGAGTGACCGCAACCGACCTGGTTCTCACGGTTACCGAGCTCCTCCGCAAAGTCGGTGTGGTCGGAAAATTTGTTGAATTCTACGGTCCCGGGCTCGACGCTCTGACGATTGCCGACCGCGCCACCATCGCCAATATGTCTCCGGAGTATGGCGCCACCTGCGGCTATTTCCCGGTTGATGCCGAAACGATCAGCTATCTCCGCCTCACCGGCCGTGAAGATGTGACCGCGCTGGTAGAGCTTTATGCAAAAGAGCAGGGGTTGTGGTGTGACACCGATTCCCCGGACCCGCTCTTTACAACGGTTGTTGCCGTGGCTCTCGCGGATGTTGTCCCCTGTCTCGCCGGTCCCAAGAGACCCCAGGACCGGGTCCCTCTCGCCGACCTCCCTGCCGTGGTTGCAAAGGCGATCCCCGTATCACAGGGGGACAGAAAAGCTCCCGTTTACGACCGTGGCGCTGATCTGCGGGATGGGGATGTTGTTATCGCTGCCATCACCTCCTGCACCAACACCTCCAATCCGGGCGTCATGCTGGCGGCCGCTCTCCTTGCCAAAAAGGCGGTCGATGCCGGACTATCGGTCAAGCCGTGGGTCAAGACGTCACTTGCCCCCGGTTCAAAGGTGGTTATGCAGTACCTGCGTCGCTCCGGACTGTACGAATCCCTGGTCACACTCGGGTTCGATCTGGTCGGTTACGGCTGTACAACCTGCATCGGCAATTCCGGCCCGTTGCCGAAGAGCATCGAACGTGCCATTGTCTCAGCGGATCTTGCTGTATCGGCAGTTCTTTCCGGCAACCGTAATTTTGAGGGGCGTATTCACCCGCAGGCCACATTGAGCTGGCTTGCTTCACCGCCGCTGGTCGTCGCCTTTGCCCTGGCGGGCACCACACGGATCGATCTCACCTCCGAACCGCTCGGTGCCGGTGCGGACGGTCGTCCGGTGTATCTGAAAGATATCTGGCCGTCACAGGCAGAACTACATACACTTGTCGAGATGATTACCCCGGAAATGTTCCGTTCCGGGTACGGGGATCTGTACGACGGTACTCAGGAGTGGAGGGGGCTTGAGAACAACAGTTCCCCCACCTATCCGTGGGATACTAATTCCGGCTATGTAAAGCAGCCGCCGTTTCTCCAGGGTCTCCAGGGTGAAGCGGGGCTTCGCTTGCCGGGGAAAATGCGCATTCTTTCCCTCTTCGGCGACTCAATCACTACCGATCATATTTCGCCAGCTGGGGACATCGCACCCAACTCCCCCGCAGGGTTGTATCTGCAGCAGCTGGGCGTTTCCGTCTCCGATTTTAATTCCTACGGATCACGGCGTGGGAACCATGATGTGATGGTGCGTGGCACCTTCGCCAATATCCGCATAAAAAATGAGATGACTCCTGAGCGTGAGGGAGGTGTTACGATCCATCACCCGACCGGGGAACAGATGCCGATTTTCGACGCTGCGGCGCGGTACCGCTCTGAAGGTGTGCCCTTGGTGGTGGTCGCCGGGAAGGAGTACGGCTCAGGCTCCAGCAGGGACTGGGCGGCAAAGGGGCCTCTTCTGCTTGGTGTGCGTGTGGTTATAGCCGAGAGCTTCGAGCGCATCCACCGCTCCAATCTGATCGGTATGGGCATTTTGCCGCTGCAGTTTATGGAAGGGGAAAACAGAAAAACGGTCGCCCTTGACGGGAGTGAAACCATCGTGCTCACGGTTGCAGCGATGGAGCTTAAGCCCGGTATGACTGTGACTGCAGAAATCAGCCGCCTAGATGGCACAACTACGAACATCTCCCTGAATTGCCGTCTGGATACAGCCACCGAAGTTGCGTACTACAAGGCGGGGGGGATACTGCAGTATGTTTTGCAGGGGTATCTGGCGCGGGTGAAACCCGGAAACTCATGAGCGCAAAAAAAATAGTCATTGCCGTGGTGGGAATTGCTGCTGTTGCGCTGTTTTTCTACTTTGACCTGCGGCATTTCCTTACCCTTGAAGCACTCAAGGCTAACCGTCAAACACTGCAGGATTACTACGCCGCCAACAAGCTGATCACAGTTGCCGCTTTCATGGCTATTTACATTGTACAGACCGCTCTGTCTCTGCCTGGAGCCGCTATCTTGTCAATGGCCGCCGGGGCGATATTCGGCACTATTATGGGTACACTCTATGCCAACATCGCCGCCACAGCAGGAGCTACCTTCGCTTTTCTGGTCGTGCGATATTTGTTGCGGGACATGGTGTTGAACAGATTCGGGGCACGGCTGGAGGGGATGAACCGGGAACTGGAGGCGCGCGGTTTCAATTACCTGCTGTTTTTGCGGCTGGTGCCTCTGTTTCCGTTTTTCCTGATTAATCTGGCGGCCGGCCTGACCCGCTTGCCGCTCCGGACATTCTTCTTCGGCACTATGCTCGGCATCATTCCGGGGGGCTTTGTCTATGTCAATGCCGGGGCCAGCCTAGCGACCATTGATTCGCTCTCCGGCATCGCCTCACCACGCGTGCTCGTCTCTTTTGCCCTGTTGGGGCTTTTTGCGTTGATTCCGGTGCTGTACAACAGGTTCAAGAACAGAAAACAGACCTCTGCATAACTATGTCGCATACCCTTCCGCCGTTTCTCTCCATCATTATCCCCACCCTCAATGAAGCTGACAATCTGCCGGCACTTTTGGATGATCTTACAAAACAGCAGAATATTTCCCTGGAGATTATAATCGGCGATGGTGGCTCTTCGGATGCAACCCGGTCGGTAGCGGAGGCATACGGAACAGGTTTTGTCACCACCAGGGTAGGACGAGGAGCACAGATGAACGCCGGAGCAGAACGGGCATCCGGCGACTATGTTCTTTTTCTGCATGCGGACACGAGAATAGATGACCCCTGTCTTCTCAGTAATGCCGTACGTGCCGTACTGTCTGAACGATGCGGGGATGGTGTGGTTGCCGGCCATTTTAGTCTCCGGTTTATGCGCAGTACGAAGCGTAATGCGATGGCCTATCGTTATATCGAGGAAAAGAGCGCCTTCAACCGGATCAATACAACAAACGGTGACCAGGGATTGTTGCTGGTGAAGGGATTTTTTAGACAACTTGGCGGTTTCGACGAAAGCATGCCGTTTCTGGAAGACCAGCGAATTGCTGAGAAGATTAGATCTCAGGGGAAATTGATAACACTTCCCGGCTGTCTAAAAACATCGGCACGACGATTTGAGGCGGAAGGCTTCCATCGCCGGTACATCCTGATGAGCATGATGATGGGATTGCATAGCGTCGGTGAGGAGGCATTTTTTACCCGTGCGCCGGAGGTTTACCGGGTACAGCAGGATACCGGCACGCTTTTCCTGTCGCCCTTCTTTCACCTGGTCTGGCGTCTGATGCGTGATGAATGGGGCGGCATCGGATCAATCCGTATCTTCTATCTCCTTGGGAGGTATATCCGGCAGAACTCCTGGCAGATGTTCTTTTTTATTGATGTCTGGCTCCGGCCACTGCTTGGTGCAGGACGCTACCCTTTTTTGAAATTTCATGATCGGGTGTTCGGGCCATGTACAAACTTCAAGGTGCTTGATGCCGTAACCGGCATGATCTGTTGTATCTGGTTTATGGGGATACTCGCGCCATTTTTCTGGTTTCTGGATCAGGGGTACCGAATGCTACAGGAACGATCAACCGGAAACAGTGCCCGTATTTGACAATTTATGACAGATTGCTATAGTTATAATACGTTAGCTTGTTACTGCCGTTCCCAACAAGGTGACATGTATGGCAACTCTGTTTATTGCACACCATAATCTGGCAGCATTGGTGGAAAAACTGCGCCGGTATGCCGAACTGCATGGTCCCGTCCGTGGCGACGATGTGGTTGTGCGTTTCACTGCAATTCCTCCGGGGGCACTCCCTGATCTTTCTGCTATTCGAACCCTGCTCCCCCCCAAGAAATATTTGCTGCACCCTCAGGAAACGCTTCTAAGCTATACAGCGGAAGACGGTTATCAGGTGCCGGTGGAGGAAGTACGCCCCCTGATCCTGTTTGGCCTCC